>DAOVZQ010000218.1 GCA_030635025.1 bacterium | reverse complement strand
GGCGTGGACGTGGTCGTCGATGCTGCCTATGTCCGGGAGTCGATCCTTACACCCAACGTCTCGGTTATCGCCGGCTACGAGCCCGTCATGACGCCCTATGAAGGGGCCATCACGGACCAGGAGATTGAAGCGCTCACGGAGTGGTTCAAGACCCTGTCCGGCAACGCCGCTGTCGACCAGGAGGGGAACTAGATGAACGACGGTGCCACGGCGGGCCTGCCCTTCGCCCGCAATCACAAGTCGATCGCGATGATGTACCTGTTCTGGACCATGAGCCTGTTCGTGCTGGGCGCCGTCATCGCCGCTTTTCTGCCCCTGGAAATGTCTTCCGGCAATGAGGTCGATCAGGCGGTGCTCGACCAGATGCTGACCTACCACGGCGTGATCATGGTGTTCATGTTCCTGGTGCCCGTCATTCCGTCGGTACTCGGTTATTTCCTGCTGCCGCTGCAACTCGGCGTCGACGAGATGGCCATGCCGAAGCTGTCGCGCTGTAGCTTCGGGTTTTTCGCTCTCGGGACGATCCTCGTGCTCGTGTCCATGGCGAAGTATCCGGTCGGCACGGGGTGGACGTTCAATACGCCCTACTCCCTGATCGACGGCGGTTCCCTCGGCATCATGGCCGCGGGTCTGGCGCTTATCGCCCTCAACTGGGTCTTAACGGGCGTCAACATCATCGGCACGGTACACCGCAGCCGGGGGGAGGGGCCGGGCTTCTTCGACATGCCCATCCTGTCCTGGGCTCTCTACCTGACATCGTATGTCTTGGTGATCACGGGCGTCGTCTTCGCCGTCATCATCGGTCTTCTGGCCGTGGCCAATGTCACCGGCCGTGGACCGTTCGCCGGTCAGGCCGATCCTCTCCTGTGGCAGAACGCCTTCTGGTTCGTGACGACGCCCGCCGCCTTCTTCACCATCCTGCCGGCGATAGGCGTCATCAGCGACGTCATCGCCGGGATCAGCCGCAAGGCCCTGACGGGTTATCGGACCGTCATCTGGTCCATGGTCTCGCTGCTGGCTGTCGGGTTCGCGAGCTGGGGGACGCACATGATCGGCTCCGGCCTGGACGCCGGGCTCGGATTCTCTTTCAGCGTCGTCGCCCTGCTGGCGGTGATCCCCATGGCCTTGATCACCTACAGTTGGCTGGCCACGCTCTCGCGGGGTGCCATCGCCTGCGCGGCGCCCACGACCTTCACTCTGGCCTTCCTGCTGAACGGCTGCATCGGTGCGGCCCTGGGTCTCTTTCTGCTGAACCCGTCGGTGGGTGCGTACCTTGCCTCGACCATGTTCACCACGGCGTATATCCATTACGTCATGATGGGTGGGGTCGTCACCGCTTTGCTGGCCGGACTGCATTACTGGTGGCCCATGATTGCCGGCCGCACCTACGATTCCCTGCTCGGTCGCGTGAGTGGAGTCGTTTACCTGGTGGGTTTGAATCTGGCCTTCTTCCCGCAGATCATCATGGGCACGCGCGGTCTGCCCCAGGGCACACATACCGTGCCTTCGGATATGACCGGACTTCAGGTCGTCTCCACGGTGGGCATCGCTGTCTTGTTGTTCGGCGTGGCCCTGGTCGTATTCAACCTCGTGCGGTCGTTGATTTCAGGCCCGCGCGCCGAGGCCAACCCCTGGGCTGCCGCTTCTCCGGAATGGCTGACGGAGCCTCGATTAGAAGATTGATCTGCTTTATTTACATAGGGTTATATTGAATCGTATTATGGGAGCGATAAATAACTAGCTGTCGTCTAGGAAATTATTGCATGTAATCCATACGTTGAGGTATACTTTCCCCGGATCTCAACAGGTGACGTTGTCAGGACGCCGGGACACCCCTGCGCACCGACAACTGGATTCCCAGCCGAGCCATCGTGTTACCCACATCGAATCGTACCTGTGAATTGCCACGTCGCTCAAGTCTGGTCAACCTACCTCAACGGGGGGCATGATGAAATTCCGGCACATGTTCGCATTATTTGTTCTGGTCACGGTTTCGCTCTCGATCTTCACCAGCGGCACGGTGATGGCCCAGTCCACCCTGCAGAAGGTGATGGAAGAACGAGGGCTTACCGAGAAGGACGTCCTGGCCGCGGCCAAGACCTACGTCCCTACGGGCGGTCGAGACGATTATGTCGTCTTCAGCTCGGGCGGGCAGAGCGGACATCTCATCGTCTACGGCATTCCGTCGATGCGCATCCTCAAGTACGTGGCCGTGTTCACGCCGGAACCGTGGCAGGGCTACGGCTTCGACGACGAGTCCAAAGCCATCCTGGCGCAGGGGCGGATCATGGGCAAGGACATCACATACGGTGACACCCACCATCCTGCCATCTCGGAAACGGACGGCGACTACGACGGCCGCTACCTGTTCATCAACGACAAGGCGAATCCCCGCATCGGCGTGATCGACCTTCACGACTTTGAGACCAAGCAGATCGTGGCCAACCCCTTCTTCAGGTCCGCCCACGGCGGCTGTTTCGTGACGCCCAACACGGAATACGTCATGGAGGCCAGCCAGTACGCCGCGCCGTACTCGCACGACTTCGTGCCTCTCGAGAAGTTCAACGACGAGTACCGCGGCGGTCTGACCTACTGGAAGTTCAATCGCGAGACGGGCCGCATCGAAGCCGAGAACTCGTTCACCTTTGAGATGCCGCCCTACAGCCAGGATCTGTCCGACGCGGGCAAGGGACCGAGCTACGGCTGGGGCTTCAACAACTCCTTCTGCTCGGAACGCTACGTCGGCGGTATCGGGCGCGGTCGCCCGCCCTTCGAGGCCGGCTGCTCGTCCAAGGACACCGACTTCCTGCACATCACCAACTGGAAGAAGGCCGAGGAACTGGTTGCGGCCGGCAAGGTCACGAAGGTGAACGGCGCCTATCTGATCACCATGGAACAGGCGATCCAGGAAGAGCTGATGTATCTCGTCCCCGAGCCCAAGAGCCCCCACGGTTGCGACGTCACGCCTGACGGCAAGTTCATCATCGTCTCCGGCAAGCTGGACTCCCACGCCTGGGTCTACAGCTACGAGAAGATCATGCAGGCCATCGCCGACAAGAACTTCGAGGGCTACGACCCTTACGGCCTGCCGATCATCGCCCTGCACGACGCCCTGGAGCGCTCGGTCAACGTGGGCCTGGGACCGCTGCATACCCAGTTCGATTCCGAGGACGGCGTCTGCTACACGTCGATCTATGTCGACTCGCAGATCACCAAGTGGAACTACCGCACCGGCAAGATCCTAGACACCATTCCCATCCACTACAACGTGGGCCACCTGATGACCATGGAGGGCGACTCCAAAACGCCCGACGGCAAGTACCTGGTCGCGTTGAACAAGCTGTCCATCGACCGCTTCAATCCGGTGGGCCCCCTGCATCCGCAGAACCATCAGCTCATCGACATTCGCGGCAGCCAGATGCAGTTGCTCTACGACATGCCGCTGCCGCTCGGCGAGCCCCACTATGCGGTGGCGATCCGCGCCGACAAGCTGCACCCCGTCATCAACTACCGGACCGGTTGGAACAGCCGTAACGACGAACGGTCTCCCCACCGGTCGCGGGCCGGACGCGAGCGCACCGTACGAAACGGCAACAGGGTCGACATCTACGGCACGCTCATCCGGTCGCACATCAACCCCGAGATCATCGAGGTCACCGAAGGCGACGTGGTGTCGATCCATCTGACCAACCTCGAACGGGCCCAGGACGAGGTCCACGGCTTCGCCATGTACGGACAGAACATCCAGTTGTCGATCGAACCCGGCAAGACCGCTTCGGCGACCTTCACGGCCGACAAGGCCGGCATCTATCCCTACTACTGCACGGAATTCTGCTCGGCGCTGCATCTCGAGATGCAGGGTTATCTGCTGGTGCAGCCCAAGGGTTACAAGGCCGCGGAAATTCAGATCGAGGACGGCACGAAGTACACCAAGGAGGATTACGAGGCCCAGGTCGCGACCAATATCGCCACTCAGGACGTGATCAACCAGGTCGTGGGCTTCATCACAAGCCACAACTACCAGGACTTCGCGACGGTCGTCGCTCTGGTCGAGGACGCCACCGATCAGCTGGGCTTCGCCGACGAGGTCAAGGCAAAGTCCGAAGCCGCCGCCGCGGAAGGTGACTACCAGAACGCCATGCTCTGGGCCAACCAGTGGTGGCAGTATCAGGTCAAGACCGCGGATCTGGGTCTGCGCGCCAAGACGTTCCTGGAGCAGAACGGGGCCGTGAAGATCAAGTAGCGGTGTGATCACGGATCGCTCCACACCGTGTGGTTTCGGGAATCAAGATCGGACACCGGGTCCCGGGCATACCGCCTCTGGGACCCGTGTCCGGATAGCGTGTCGACGCCAAGGAAGTAGAGAAATGAAGAGGATCATCGAGAAGGCTCTGCTGACGTCATGCCTGCTGGCCGTGTTGCTGCTGACCGCTTGTGATTGCGCCGACCGGGAAGAGCGCATCGCCGAGGCGCGCGAACGCCAGGGACTCGCGGATGCATTGGTCGAGGCGGAGCCCCTGTCCGTGGGCGCCCAGTTGTATAGGGACAAAACCTGCAACACCTGTCACGGCGACGACGGCATCAATCCCCTGCTGCCCAGCTATCCCATACTCGCGCGGCAAGGCGAAGCCTACGCGCTCAAGCAGATGATGGACATCAAGAGCGGCGCGCGCGCCAGCGGGCAGGCTGCCGCCATGAAGCCCATCATCGAGGGCGTCACCGACGAGGAAATCGCCATCCTGGCCACGTTCATCGCCGAGGAACTCGGCGGGGATCTGCCTGTCGGAACCGGCAACGTGGACGAGGAATCGACGGGCGCGAAGCTGTTCAGGGCCAAGACCTGTACGGCCTGCCACGGCAAGGACGCCGTGTCGCCGATCCTGGCGACCTATCCCAAAATCGCCGGTCATCCCGCCGGTTACGCGCTTCAGCAGATGATGGACATCAAGAGTGGCGCGCGGGCCAACGGCATGGCCGTGGCAGGTATGAAGGGCGTCATGCATCTTGTGAACGAGGACGAAATTGGCCATTTGGCCAAGTACATAGCCTCTCTGCCCAGGTGATCCAGGTCGGAACCTGGACGGAGTGGTCTTTCAGGACGATCGGCTTCGTCGCAGAAGCTGGCACCGAATCAAAGGAGAAGGCATGAGGAAGCACTGGCTGTTGATGATGGTGATCGCCGCAATGGGCTTGTTGTCCGTTCCCGGGGCTCAGGCCTGGAACGAAGAGGGTGGCGAGAAGGAAGCGGCCCTGTCGCTGACGCCCGACCTCGATAACGGGATGTTCGTCTACGAGGTTTGCGCCGCCTGTCATTTGCCCGAGGGATGGGGCACGCCGGACGGCACGTTTCCCCAGCTGGCCGGACAGCCCTTCACGGTGGCCATCAAGCAGCTGGCCGACATCCGTGATCTGAACCGGGACAACCCCACG
>DAOVZQ010000353.1 GCA_030635025.1 bacterium | reverse complement strand
GGTCATGACACCTGGAGGTAAGCATGGATAAAAGGCAACTGACGACATGGGCCTGTGCGCTCATCGTCTTGATTCTCGGTTTCAATGCGGCCCTGGCCGCCAACAACATCCTGTTCCTGCATCACTCGACCGGGCGCAACCTCATAGATGAGGGTTACGTCCGCAACGCCGTCGAGACCTACAATGCAAGCCGTAGCAGCAACGTCGAATTCTGGGATCACGACTACAACTCCATCGGCCTGCGCAATCCCGACGGGAACTACGTGGGCGTCAGTTACAACATTCCTGACGACAACACGGACCCGGACGGTCTGCACACCCTGTGGACCACGAGCAATTCCGCCCGTGAAGCGATCCTGGAATCACATCAGGTCATCGCCTTCAAATCGTGCTACCCCGCCTCGAGCATTGCCAGCGACGCCATGCTTCAGCAGTACAAGGACTGGTACCTGGACATGCGCGACGTCTTCGACCAGCATCCCGAACGCACGTTCGTAGTGATGAGCCAACCGCCTCGCCACCGTCTGGCGACCAATACGGACGAAGCGATGCGCGCCCGCGCCTTCGCCGACTGGCTGGGCAGCCCGGAGTATCTCGCGGGACACGCGAACCTGCGTTACTTCGATTTCTTCGATCGCCTGGCCCATCCCGACGACGGCAGCGACCAGGCCAACCGGCTCAGCTACGCATTTGAGCGGTCCCACTACAGCACCGACTCACACCCGAACGCCCTGGCCAACCAGAGCGTCGCACCTGAGTTCACCCAGTTCCTGCTGGACACGGCCGACGAGATCACGCCCAACGAGGACATGTCCTGGGGCGACATCAAGACGGTCTATCGCTGACCTGTCGGTGAATCGATTCGGTGATGGAGGACCCGGCGTAAGCCGGGTCCTCTTATCGTCTAGTCCCGTGTGAGCTTCTTGTAGCGGATGCGGTGGGGTTGGTCGGCGTCGAGACCCAGGCGCTCGCGCCGGTCCTCCTCGTAGCGGCTGTAGTTTCCCTCGAACCATCGCACCCGGCTCTCCCCCTCGAAGGCCAGGATATGAGTGGCGATCCGGTCGAGAAACCAGCGATCGTGGGAGACGACCAACAGGCAGCCACCGAACTCCAGCAACGCATCTTCGAGCGCGCGCAGGGTGTCCACGTCCAGGTCGTTCGTGGGCTCGTCGAGGATGATCAGGTTGGCGCCGGACTTGAGCAGCTTGGCTAAGTGGACGCGATTGCGCTCACCACCCGACAGTGTGCCCAGTTTCTTCTGCTGGTCGGCACCACGGAAGTTGAAGCCCGAACAGTAGGCGCGCGAGTTGATCTTGCGACCGCCAAGGTCCAACTCATCGGCCCCGCCGGAGATTTCCTCCCAGACGGTGCGCTCATCCGACAGTTCATCGCGCAGCTGATCGACATAGGCCATCTCCACGGTCTTGCCGATGCGCAGATCTCCCCCGTCAGGCTGCTCCGCACCGGTGATCAGCTTCATCAGCGTGGTCTTGCCCGCTCCGTTGGGTCCGATCACGCCGACGATGCCGCCGCGAGGCAGGGCGAAATCCAGATTCTCGAAGAGCAGGGTGTCGCCGTAGCCCTTGCGCAATCCCGCGGCCTCGACCACCAGGTCGCCCAGACGTGGTCCAGGCGGCAGGGCGATCTGTGCAGTGCGCTGCCTGAGATCCCGCTCCTGGGCGACGAGTTCGTCGTACCGGCCGAGGCGGGCCTTGCTCTTCTTGTGGCGAGCCTTGGGTGCGGTCCTAACCCATTCCAGTTCGCGCTCCAGGGTCTTGAGACGGGACTGGTCCTGCTTCTTTTCCTCGAGGAGCTTGGCCTGCTTCTGCTCCAGCCAGGACGAGTAGTTGCCTTCCCAGGGGATGCCGTGGCCGCGTTCCAGTTCCAGCACCCAGCCGGTCACGTTGTCCAGGAAATACCGGTCGTGGGTCACGATGACAACGGTGCCTTCATACTCGCGCAGGTGTCGTTCGAGCCAGGCCACGCTCTCGGCGTCCAGATGGTTGGTGGGCTCGTCCAGGAGGAGCAGGTCGGGTTTGCGGAGCAGCAGCTGGCAGAGGGCGACCCGGCGGACCTCACCACCCGAAAGGGTATCGACGGCCGCGTCACCCGGCGGGCACCGCAGGGCGTCCATGGCGATCTCCAGCGTGCGGTCCAACTCCCAGCCGTCGTGGGCGTCGATCACGGTCTGCAGCTCACCCATCTCGGTCATCAAGGCGGCCATCTCGTCGTCGTCGATGGGCTCGCACATCTTCATGCTGATCGCGTTGAAGCGGTCGATCTTGGCCTTGAGTTCTGCGACGCCCTCTTCGACGTTGCCGAGCACATCCTTTTCGGCGTCGAGGGCCGGTTCCTGGGGCAGAAACCCGACGCTCACGCCTGCGGACGGATAGGCCTCGCCGATGAAGTCGTCGTCCAGACCGGCCATGATGCGCAACAGCGAACTCTTACCTGCGCCGTTCAGGCCGATGACGCCGATCTTGGCGCCCGGGAAAAACGAGAGCCAAAGACCGTTGAGGATCTCACGGTTGGGCGGCACGATCTTCTTGAGACCGATCATCGTGTAGACGTATTGCTGGGCCATGCGCTTCCTTTCTTTGCTGGGGGGATATCGTAGCAAATTCGGAGGGATCGGCCAGCTTTGGTTGGGGAACAAGGATCATGGGCGCGTCCGACAAGCAAAACGAACCCCGGGCTCCCGCCCGGGGTCCGCTCCACTCGCGTTACCGAGATCGCTTACTTCATCAGCGTGACGCGCTGCACCTCCGAGATCCCCCCCTGCCGCAAACGCAGCAGGTAGGTTCCGGTGGCGACGCCCCGCCCGTCATCGTCGTCGCCGGACCAGGTCACCGAATGATCGCCGGCCGGCAGGTTGCCGTCGACCAGGGTCCGCACCAGACGGCCGCTCACATCGTAGACCTCTAGCGAGGCCCGACCGTCGCGCGGCAGGTTGAAGCTCACACTGGTCTGGGGATTGAACGGGTTGGGGCTGGCCGGGCGCAGTCGGAGCATCGTCGCCCCGGCGGCCGGCGGCGTGCCGGTCGTGAGGTTCTCGACGATGGTCAGCACGCGGTCGACGGATACATCGGTGAAGGTCACCGTATTTCCGCAGGGCCAGCGAACGATGATCGAATCGGCGACGGACGTGGCACCGAGACCGAACTCAACCGTGGGTGAATTCTGCGACCGGTAGCCGCTACCGCCGTTGATCTCGCGAATCTGGCTCGTACCGCCCGCGACCAGGCGAACCCTCGTGCCGACCGCGTCGCGGTTGCAGTCGTCGCCGATCAGGTCGAGATGCAGCCAGTGATTGCCGTTGTCGAGCTGGTTGACCAGCAGGACATTGCTCTCGCCGTCGTTCACCACGTAGATGTCCAGATCGCCGTCGCCGTCGGTATCGCCCAGGGCACAGCCGTTGGCGTGGCCGGCGGCCTCGTCGATGCCCAACGGGATGACGACGAAGACACCGTCGTCGTTACGCAGGTACCGGTCGTTGTCACCGTGTCGCGCGATGAACAGGTCCAGGTCGCCGTCGTTGTCGATGTCTCCCCAGGAAACGCCGCGACCGTGACCGGGATCTTCCAACGCGCCGCCGATGACCAGGGACCAATAACTGGAGCCCTGGTTGACCAGCCTGTCGATCGTGCCGTCGTTGGTGAAGTACAGGTCGAAGTCACCGTCGTTGTCGTAGTCGCCCCAGGCCGCGCCGGTGCCGGCGCCCACGTCGGTCACATAATCGGGGACAACGGAGTCCCAGAAGGTGAGATTCCCGTCGTAGTCGTAGAGGACGTTGGCATGGTTACGATTGAGCAGGTAGTAGTCCTGATCCCCAT
>DAOVZQ010000489.1 GCA_030635025.1 bacterium | reverse complement strand
GTTTGAACAGATGAGGCGGGAGTATGAACATGGGGTTGGCACGGTCAAGGGTGTAGCGGGAAAGTTCGGAGTACACCGAAGGATGGTACGCCAAGCACTGGAGAAATCGCTGCCGCCGGAGCGAAAACGTCCGGCCGCGCGCCACACCAGCGCGAACAGGGCCAAGGCGGACAGTAAGCCCATCACCCGAACCGCCGCGACGGGGTCGGCGCCCAGGGACAAGACGCCGGCGATCATCACCGTCCACAGAAAGTTTGTGATACCCTCCACGCGCTCGCCGGGATTCCAGGTCAAACCGTGGCCGTCCACGAGGTTGGCGGCGTAGCGGAAGGAGATGAATGCGTCTTCCTGAACGCATTCGCCCTGGATCAGCACGATGGCGCCAAACAGCAGAAGCGCAGCAACGGCGATTAAAACGGGAGCTTTGGCCTGCAAACGTCTACCCTTTCCGTGTGCAACGACCATAAATGATGGGTGCAGACCCGGGTCGAAAGGTCTATCATTTAGGGTCGGTACAGATCAAATCCACGCCAGCAACAACAAGTCGGAAAGCATGCTACGTCATCGGTGCTCCATAGACAAGACTCGCTCCACAGACCGGACCGTTAAGACGGCGGTTTGCGCGACCGTCCTCACACTCTGGGCCGCGCCCGCCCTGGCCTATATCGGGCCCGGCGCCGGTTTCGCCCTGGGCGGTTCGCTGCTCTTCGGACTGGCGGGGATCCTGGTGGCCTTCAGCGCCCTGTTGCTGTGGCCGCTGCGGACCTTCATCCGATTCCTGCGAAGTCGGGGACGCCTTCGCGGCGCCCGCGCCAAGCGCGTGATCGTGCTGGGGCTGGACGGGCTGGATCCCGGGCTGGTCAAGGAGGGGCTACGCGAGGGGCGTCTGCCCAACTTCCGTCGCCTACGCGAACAGGGCGGCTTCCGTCCCCTGGCCACGACCACGCCGGCCATGTCGCCGGTGGCCTGGTCGGGCTTCGCCACAGGTGTCGACGCCGGCCGTCACAATATCTTCGACTTCCTGAACCGTGATCTGCGGACCTATCAACCCGTACTCTCGTCGACCAGAATCAGCGGCTCCGGACGCGTGTTCCGCGTTGGCCCCGTGCGCATTCCCCTCGGCAAACCCAAGATGGAGCTGCTGCGCCGCAGCAAGGCTTTTTGGCAGGTGCTGGGCGAAAACGGCGTCAAGGCGACTGTGCTGCGCGTGCCCATCACCTTCCCGCCCGAAAAGGTGGACGGCCAGATGCTGTCGGCCATGTGCGTGCCCGACCTGCGCGGCACCCAGGGCACGTTCTCGTGGTACAGCGCCGACCCCGGCGATCTCGATGTGGATGGAGCGACCGCCGGCGTGGCGCCGGTGGCCGATGAAGAAACGATCGGCGGCGTGCGTAACCGTCTGACCCGCGACGGCGCCACCTACAAAGGTATCCTGGCCGGCCCCGACCATCCGGACGGCGGCCACATGAGTCTGGAGATCGTCGCCACCGTGGACGCAGCGGCCAAACGCGCCGTCTTCAAGGTGGACGGCACCGAATTCAGCCTGGGCCCCGACGTGAACTCCCCCTGGATCAAGCTCGCCTTCCGCGGCGGGATGGGCGTCACCGCCAAGGGCATCTGCAAGTTCCGCGTGACCAGCTTCGACGATCCCTTCTCGTTCTACGTGACACCGGTGCACCTGGACCCCGAGAGTCCGGCCATGGCGATCTCGCATCCCAACCACTATTCGATGGCCCTGGCCAAGCTGCACGGCCCCTTCGCCACGCTTGGCCTGGCGGAAGACACGTGGGCGCTGAACGAACGCGTCATCGACGAGCAGGCTTTCCTGGATCAGGCCTGGGAGATCCACGCCGAGCGCGAGCGGCAGTTCTTCCACGTGCTTGAGCGGCAGCGGACGGGTTCGGTATCGGTTGTCTTCGACGCCACCGACCGCATCCAGCACATGTTCTTCCGTTACCTGGACGACGGCCATCCGGCCAACGCGGGCAAGGATACTCAGCAACACCGCAACGCCATCCGCGACCTCTACGACAAGGCCGACGAGCTGGTGGGCAAGACCCTCGACCGGCTCAAGGCCGACGACGTGCTCTTCGTCATCAGCGACCACGGCTTCAAGTCCTTCACCCGCGGCGTGAACTTCAACACCTGGCTACGCGAGAACGGCTACATGTTCCTGAAGACCGATCCCGTCGACGGAACGCCGCCTCCCCTGCCCGACGGCAAGACGGCCGAACCCTCGGAGATCGACTGGTCGCGCACCCGCGCCTACGCCAGCGGTCTGGGCGGCTTCTACCTGAATCTGGTGGGACGCGAGCAGGAAGGCATCGTCAAGCCGAGCGAAGTCGAGGCCCTGCGCACCGAGCTGGCCGAAGGCCTGTCCAAGCTGCGTGATCCGGGTCGCGATACGCCCTGCGTGAACCAGGTGCAGCAGGACCGTGACTGTTATCGCGGACCCTACGTGGAAAACGGACCCGACATTGTGATCGGTTTCAAGATCGGCTGGCGAACGGGCTGGGACGCGGCTGTCGGCCGTGTCGGATCGAGCACGTTCGAAGACAACACGCGCAGCTG
>DAOVZQ010000215.1 GCA_030635025.1 bacterium | reverse complement strand
GGATTTCCAGCGCATGTCCAAGCGGTCCAGGATTTCCTTCGACCGGGTCCAGGAGACGTATTCGCGGCCGAAGGTCGACACGGCGACGCCTTCGGGCGCATAAACCGTGATCTCGTATTCGTTGCGCTCCGCAGCCACGTAGAGCCGACCGTCGCCGTCCACGGTCCAGTGGCCCTCGCCGGGGAAATAGAGGTCGATTTCGTTGAAGCCGGCTGCAGAGAAATCCTGGATATCGTCTGCGCCGAGGTATTCGGTGCGTTCGATACCGTCCGGACCGTAAAGCGAGATGAAGTTTCGGCGCATACGACCGTTGTCGGTCCGGGTCATGTGAGCGCCCGAAAGGATCACGCCGTCCGCCACGGCGCGGGCGCCTGAGAGCATGTCGCGGCCGCCGGTCGTCGGGTCGCCGGGCAGGATGGTGCCGGCGGGCAAGCCGTCGGGCGTCAACAGGATGATGCTGCCCGGAAAGCGCTGCACCACGCCGAGGTTGCCGTCGGCGGTCTGCAAAAGGTCGCCGGCGCGCCGGAATTCGCCCGGCCCTTCACCCTCGCGTCCGATTGTACGGAGCAGATCTCCGCCGGGGGAGAGGACGAGGACCTCGTTGAGCTGGATGTCCAGGAGGTAGATGTTGTCGTCGGAACCGACCAGGGCCTGCACCACGAGACCGAAAAAAAGATCGTCATCCTCGTCGCCGCGTCGCCACTGCTCGTCCAGATCCAGGTAGACGACGCCGTTCGGCGGCTCACTCGGGTTGACGATACGCGGCGGGGCGTCGGAGGCGAGGGCGAGCGGAGCGGCGATGAGAGTGCAGAGCAACATGAGTCGGGCGAATTGTATCGCCGCTGTCTGTGGACTGTTCATGGGATGAGACTCCGGGAATATGGTGATCTTCGGTACTCCAACCGCCGGCGACCCAATCTACAGGAGACCGGGTCGCCGGTCGATCACCAAACGTGCCGAGACCGTCTTCCCTGCGTTAAATCTTGTTAACGCACGAGGCTGCAACTGATCACTTCCATAGGCTCGGCCTCGTCGTCCCCAGTCTCCGCGCCCATGGACGACATCAACGTGTTGAGGAAGTTGCGGACCAGGACGACCCGTTTGTCGTCGACCAGGTAGAGCAGATCCTGCTGGCCGTCGCCTTCGGAGATGATCCGCGCCTGATGGGTGAAGACACCCTGGGCGTCGAACACGTCGTAGGCCATCAGCACACCGTCGTCCTGCTCGCGCGTGCCGCGGCTGGTCTGCACCCAGACGCTGCCGTCCGCGAAGACCCGCACGGCGGAGATGTCCGGCTCGGTATCCGTGATGGTGATCTGGGGCATGACGGGATAGTTGCGTCCCTGGGCCTCCAGCATGGAGCGGGCCCGGAAACTGTCGTCTTCGTTGCGGGGCAGGGGCTCGTAAGCGCGGCCGAAGGTCCGTTTCAGCGTGCCGTCGGTTTCGAAGACCTGCACGGTGTATTCGTTGCGGTTGGGAGCGACCACGACGGTGCCGTCGTCGGCCACGTCCCAGCGTGTCCAGACCCAATCCACGCCGACCTCGTCGAGGGTCATGTTGGCGAAGTTCTGCTGGGCTTTCTTGGCCGCGTACTCGGCAACCACGGTGCCGTCGGCCGCATAGCCGCGCATGAAGTAGGTCTGGTCAAGCATGCCCTGGGCGAAGGCCTGATCGATGCCTACCAGGACGATGTTGCCGCCCGCGCATTTTCCCCGCACCAGAACGGAGAAGCCGGAGCCGGCCGTGGGGTCGGCCGAGCTGACCGGGAACGTGCCCGCGGGATTACCCTGGCGATCGATCTGTACGATCTTACCGGGGAAGACCTGCATCAGGCCGATCCTGTTCTCGGGGAGGAAGATCATGTCGTTGGGACGCCGCGATTCTCCCGGACCGTCGCCTTCGCGGCTCAGGGTGGCGATGCGTTCTCCCTCGGGCGACAGGACGGCCACTTCCGAGAGTTGTGAATCGAGCAGGTACAGGTTGCCGTCCTCGTCGGCCAGGGCCTGGACGATGACGCCGAAGAGATTATCGGTGTCGTCCATGCCGCCGGCGCGCCATTGTACCTCGAGTGTGTAGTCGATCACGCCGTCGCGCGGTTCGGCGCCGTTGTCCTGGTGCGGCACCGCAGCAAGGGCGAGCGTCGGCATCAGTATCATCAGAAGAGCGGCCCTTTGGATCCGTGACGTCCTCATGGTCTTGACTCCCGGGTTGGAGAGGCTGTATATATGCATCCCTGAATGGTGAATGCAGTCTACGGCATGGGCCGTGGATGGTTACATGCCGTGACTTGTCATGGCTGGAGGGACGGCATGAAAAAAACATATCTTTGCCCGCACTGCAACGCAGTCCTGAATCCCAACGAGAAAATCGTCTTCATCGTTGACGACGGCGACCAACGGGGATTGCTGCTGCTCAGCGCGAAACCGGGTGATTATCGCCTGATCGCCGATCCGAACTTTCCGCTCGTGAAAGGGCGCGTTGCGACTTTCATCTGTCCGGTGTGTACGAAATCCCTGACCTCTCCGGTAAACGACAATTTCGTGGAGATCAAGCTCGACCAGGGCGGGAACGCCCTCAGCACGGTGGAGTTCAGCAGGGTTTTCGGCGAGCACGCCACCTTCATCCTCGACGGCCGGGAGATGGCCGCCTTCGGCGAGGATGCGGACGACCTGGATGACATCAACTTCTTCGGTTCTATCTAGCCTCGTTCAACCATCGCAACACCGTTTCGACCGCATAGCCGTCGGGTGTGACGTAGCGCGTGCCTGTCACGGCGTCGGGATAGGTGTTTTCCAGATCCGTAACATCGGTCGCGTCGTCCAGGGAGACGAGCAGCAGGGGGCGGCGCGGGAAGCGCTCGTGCAGCCACGATAGGGCCGTACGGGCGGCGGCGTGTGTGCCTTCGTCCCATACGCCGGGGCGCAGGGCCGGCAGGGAAGGCGCGGCCGCGATGGCCGCCGGCGCCTCCGTCATACGCTCGGACAGGGATCTGACCACCCGTACAGCCCCGGAGCCGCCCGCATCCAGGAGCACCAGCAACGGAGCCGATTCGTCCTGCTCCCAACCGGCGGCCAGAGTCAGGATCACCTGCAGAAGGCGTCCGTCGTCGGATGGGCAGATCACCGTCATGGATCCGGTGGCGGGCAAGATGGTGCCGGTCTCCGTATGACGCGCCAGCAACGATTCGACGTCCTGGATGGTCGTCACCATGGGGGCTGGATAGGTGCGCGAATCGCGACGGGTCATTTCCTCTCGCACAAGACCCAGCCGCCATTCGATGCTGGCACGCTCCAGCAGCGAGAGGGGCTTGGTGCGGTCGCGAGTCCGTTCCAGCCATGAGCCACGGAAACGCAGCACATCGGTCTCCCAACTCGAGTCCGTGTCGCCCTCGCTCGTCAGGACGGCCGTCAGTCTGTAGGGCCCGTCGGGCAGCGCGGACAGATCGGCCCCGCGTGTCCAGACGTTCAGGCCGGGTTGCAGGTCCACGTCCCCGCCGATGCCGCCCTCGCTTATCGTAGATTGCCCGTTGGGATCCAGCACGTCCGTCGTCAGGACGGCCTGTCCGGCTCGGTCGCTCCAGAAGGAGAGTTCGATCTCCAGGGATTTGTTGCCCACGATCGCGTTGGGGATACGTCCGGCGAGCCGCGGAGCGGACTCGTCGCGCAGGGACGTTTGAATGGGGCGGAAACGGTGCCACCGGGCCTGGGCGTCGGCCATGGCGGGATCGGAGATCAGCTGCGAGAAACGGCCCGGTCCGGTATGGCCGATGTTCACGCCGAAGAGCGTGTCCGCGGGCGGACCGTAGGGAGCCATGTAGCTCCAGGGAATGTGGGCCGCAATCGTGAGCTCGTCCGGACTCGGGCCGACGAGGAACTCGGGCGCCAGGTCGTTCACGGGCTGATGCAGCGGTCGACCGGGGAGTCCGAGAAGGCGACCCGACGGTTCGCCGTCGAGGGAGCCGAAGCCGAAACGCCAGGCGCTGCGCGTGTCGAAGCTCCGCAGGGAATCGGGCGCCGTGAGGGTAACCAGCAGGTCGCCGCCGCGCCCGTCGGTTCCGGTCGGGCGTATGACGTCGGCCGGACCGGTCGCCCGGACGTGGAAGCCCACGTCGTCGACCATCATTTCGAGCATGATGGCTCGATCGCTCAGGGCATCTTCGAGCAACCCCAGATTGTTCCAGGTGCCGTCGGTAAAGTGGAAGACGTGGGCGCCGGCGTCGGCGAGCAGGTTGTCAACCTGATCTGCGATGATCCGCTTGTATTCGATCGTTTTCCGCAGGGGTTTCAGATCGGAATCCGACTCCAGCGTGCGCACGTCGTCATAGCCCTTCTCGATCGCGCTTCGCAGTGCATCCATCGAGGCTTCGATGTCGCCTTCCAGGGCGGCCACGCAAGCCAGATTGTAGTGAAGGACGGGGTTGCCCGGTTGGAACCGCAGCATTTCCGTGATCAGGATGCGGCACATCTCGTAGTCGCCTTGCAGCCGATTCCGCTCGAGCGCTTCCTGCATGGTCTGCAACTCGTTGCCGCCGGATTCGGGCGCAGCCGAAGCAATGGGGCCGAGGCCAGTCAACAACAGGACCGTCAGCAGGCAAGTGAGAAAAGGGAAGCGCAAACGGAAGCGGGCCGCGGTCTCAGACCACGGCGATAGCGGGGAAGGCAATGGCCATCGTATCTCGAGCAATCATCAACTCCTCGTTTGTGGGTACGATCATGATCGTTACCCGCGAAGACATCTTGCTTATGATGGCCTCGTCGTGCCGCGTGGCGTTCTTGAAGGGATCGAGAACCGCACCGAAGATGCCCAGGCCGCGACAAGCCCATTCCCGCACAAGAGAATCGTTCTCACCCACGCCGGCGGCGAAGGTGATCGCGTCCACGTGGCCCAGGGCCACCGCGTACGCGCCGATGTATTTGCGGATCTGGTAACAATACACCTCCAACGCGAGACGCGCACGGTCGTTCCCGTTGGCATACTCGCGCTCGACGTCGCGCAGATCGCTCGACACGCCGCTGATGCCCAGCAGTCCGCTCTTCTTGTTGAGGAGCTGCCCCACCTCGGCACTGCTCATGCCCAGATTCGTCTCGAGGTAGCCGACGATGGCCGGGTCGATGTCGCCCGAGCGTGTTCCCATCACCAGGCCTTCCAGGGGCGTAAAGCCCATGGACGTGGCGATGGACCGGCCGCCCTGGACGGCGGCGATCGAGGCGCCGTTTCCGAGATGACAGGTGATCAGGTTCAGTTCGGACGGGTCGCGCACCAGGATTTCGGAAGCCCGCAGGGTCACATAGCGGTGACTGGTGCCGTGGAAGCCGTACCGTCTGATCCCATACTCTGAATAGAGTTCGTAGGGCAGGGGGTAGACGTACGCGGAGTCGGGCATCGTCTGATGGAACGCGGTGTCGAAGACGCCGACCATCGGCACGTCCGGCAGAACGGCGCGGGCCGCCTCGATGCCCATGATGTTGGGCGGGTTGTGGAGGGGGGC
>DAOVZQ010000047.1 GCA_030635025.1 bacterium | reverse complement strand
TCGGCCAGGTCCAGTTCGTCGGTACGCTGGCCGTCGTCGTGATTGAGGGTGTAGTCGATGGCCGCGTGTCGATCGAAATGCTCGTGGTCGGAAGCGTAGAAGAGTCCGGGTTTGGCCAGGGGATCGCTAGTGAAGACGTCGTGCAGGGCCGAGAATGACGGTCCGAGCAGATCGACGATCGGCACCAGCAGTTGCTGGGCGCGCTGCTGGATTTCGGCGCGGGTGTCTTCGCTGACCAGCGTATAGAAAACCGTGGCGTCCGTGGACATGGCCGCCGCGATCATCGACGAGATCTGCTCGAGGGTGCGCACTTCGGGCCAGACGACGATCTCGTAGCGCTCCGAAGGAAACTGGACCAGCGCTGCCTCGAGGATCTGTTTGCCGGTCTCGCCGCGGCCGTCGGAGACGACGAAGAGGGTGGGTTTGGTCGTGTCGGTCAAGTCGGGGCCTCCCTAATCGAGCCGGCTTATTGGGAACCCCCTCAGGATATCGCAGCCGAAGCGTGCTGTCCCCACGAAAAGGCGCCGCCGCTCTCGCGACGGCGCCCGGATGTTCGGCTTGGGCGGCGCTGGGTTACCCCGTTGGGGGTGTTACCCGCGACCGCGGGTCGTGGGTACCCCTTTAGTTCGGGGGCGCCACCTTTGCCGAGCCATGTCTATCTGAATTCACTTTACCACCTCCTTTGTCGGGCGAACCGCTCGCGGCGGGACCCAACCCGCCCGACCCCTTGGCCGCCCAGACCCGGATGCGCTCTCCGGGTAAGCCGCAGGATCGTCGCACGCGTGTGCGAACTGCCTTTGTTGAAGATACCGATATCGGGCGGTGGCGACAAGGGGTGTGCATGGAACGGGAGTCGCGCCGCCATGTTCAACTCCCTTCGCATCCAAACCGGGAGGTGTCGTCATGAAATCGATCCACGTATTCACCGCACTGCTCCGCCGGATGTCTCGTCTCCGTAAGTTGATGTTGGTTCTTGCGATGTTGGCGGTGCTGCCTTTGGGCGGGTTGGTGTCCGACCTGTTCGCATCCCGAAGTGAGCCCGATCTGGCCGCCCGGATTTCCGCCGCCGAGCCGCCGCTGTCCGCGCGACTGGTTCTCTGTGTCGACGGCCCCGAGTTCATGGCGTCGGTCGAGCGCGATCTGGCTGTCGCCCGAGACCGTGCCCTGATCCAGACCCTCAGTTTCGAGGCGGACGCGGCCGGCTATGCATTGGCGGCGGCCCTGGTCGCCAGTCCCGCCGAGGACAAGCTGCTGTTGGTCGATTCCTTCTCGCGCTTCGTGGTCAGCGACAAGTTCCTCTACGATCCGACGCGTCTGCTCGATGTGCCGCTAGGAGAGGAGGTCCGCGCCACGCTGCGCCTGCTCGAGCATCTGCGGGCCCATGGTGTCGATGTGCGATTCGGTCGGCCTTATGGACCGGGCGAAGACAACCTGGCGGCCCGCGATCACAAGAAGATCGTGGTCATCGACAATACGGCCTATGTGGGTGGCATCAATTTCAGCGCACATAATTTCGTATGGCATGATCTCATGCTGAGGATCGACGACAACGCGATCGCCGAAGTCCTGGCCGCCGATGTGTACCGATCGCGAACCGGCGATTCGGGCCTGACGACGATGACGTTCGACGGTGTCGAGATCGTCGCCGGCCGCGGCGACGGGGAGCCCGACATTCTCGACCGCGTAGCACGCGGCATCGCCGAGGCGCGAGATAGTATCTACCTGGAATGCCCCTACATCACCGAGCCCTACTTCGAGTTGTTGGGCGCAGCGCGGGCGCGGGGCGTCGCCGTGACAGTCGTTACGTCGGAACACATCAATCGCCTGGGCCTGAAGCAGAGCATCATGGACGCCTGTCGTCGTCACGATCTGGACCTGCGTCTGGCCGGAGGCGAGATGACCCACGTGAAGGCCATGCTCATCGACGGGGAGACGCTCTACATGGGGTCGGCCAACTTCGATTTTCTCAGTTCGACTTTGCAGCCCGAGGTGCTGGCGGTGGTGGATGATCCGGATCTGGTCGCGGTCTTTGTGACGCGGGTCATGGAGCCTGGAGTCGAGGGTTCCTGGGCCTGGCCGTCGGAGCGGACCAACGTGGTGGTCGGGGGGATCAGTTCGGGTGTGATCGAATTTGCAGGCGACATTCTGCGGGCGTTGCATGGATCGCGCTGATGACTTTGCTCCATTGATCGTCTGTGCCGTCTAATGAACTGCGCCGCTGTTTTACACGTGTAAACTATGATCCCTTGGAGTTCTCCTGGTGATTTTGCCCGTTTGGCGCTATCTATTTGTTCAATCATAACGCCCACAGCACCCCCGTGGTGATGTGGGCGTTCTTAAACATCAAACAGACCGCCGCCTCGCGCCGTATGTTATAATTGTGGGTGCGAAGAGAATTCGACACCATGGAAGGACTGGAGATACCGTGAAGCACATCGCCCTGATCATCTGCGTGCTGGCGCCCCTGGCCGCGATCGCCGCGCCGCCCGCCGGTTACTACGACACCGTCGACGTCACCACGCCGGCGACCATGCGCACCACGGTGCACAACATTATCGACGGTCATACGAAGATCTATTACACCTCCTCGTCCACCGACACCTGGGATGTGCTGGAACGCGCGGACGAAGATCCCTACAACTCGGGCCGCATACTGGACGTCTACCAGAACCGGACCTTCATCAAGCACACCACCGGCAATGACGACTACAACCGCGAGCACACCTGGCCCAACAGCCTCGGCTTTCCCGACGACGGCTCGACGAACCTGCCGTACACCGACCGCCACCATCTCTCTCTCTGCGACATCAGCTATAACAGCTCGCGCGGAAACCTCTACTACGACGACTGCGTCAGCGGCTGCACGCCCTACGCGGCCGACTACTCCGACGGCCAGAGCGGCACCAACGTCAGGGACTACAATTCGTGGGGAACCTGGCAGGGACGCAAGGGCGACGTGGCCCGCGCCATGTTCTACATGGACGTTCGTTACGAAGGCGACGCCGGCGCCGAACCCGACCTGATCCTGACCGACAATGCGTCCCTGATCGTGACCTCCGGCGGCAACAACGCCTCGGTGGCCTATATGGGTCTGCTCCAGACGCTACTCGAATGGCACTTCGACGATCCCGTCGACGACAAGGAACGCGATCGCAACGACGCCATCTACATCTACCAACACAACCGCAATCCCTTCATCGATCATCCCGAGTGGGTGGGCTACATCTTCGACGACGGCGCGGTGGATGCGCCGATCAACGCCACGCCGATGCCCGTCATCGTCGATGTTTATCCCAACCCCTTCAACCCCAGCACGACCATCACGCTCGAGCTGGGCACTCCGGGGTACGTTCGCCTCGACGTCTTCGCCGTGGACGGCAAACGTGTGCGCTCACTGCTCGGTGAGTACAGGCAGGCCGGTCGATTCGATACGACATGGGACGGAATCAACGATAAGGGTTCTCGCGTCGCCAGCGGCTCATATTTCATGAGAATGCAAAGCGGAACGAGTGTCGATACTCGGAAAATCATGATGTTGAAGTAGGATATCTTGTTCTTAGCCAACAAGATATGCCAATAATATATTTTATGAATATATAAGTAGACTATTTACGTCGCATATGATAGTCTGGGTGCATAATCATATCAGCAGTGGCTGCACCCCCCTGGATGGAGGTATCCCATGAGAGACATGCTATCGACTCGGTGGATTCTCGCCGTGATGATGATCGTCGTCTGTGCGACGGTCGCATTCGGTCAGAATCCCGCCATCGATTACCTTGGTTACGGCTGGGAGACGGGTGGCATTCTGCCCAGCGAGCCCGGCGACGTCCTCGTCTTCACCTGCACGGGAGTCGCCGCCGACCCCGTCTACGGCGTGGACCTGGGCACGGACGAACTGACATTCTACATCTACGACCAGGTCAGCCTGGGCGAGGTGGATATCGGGGGCAACAACCTGATGATCAATTACTCTGGGGGCTACCTGGAGATCTGGCGTGACGGCGCGCAGAACGCCGACTGGGGAACCTATCCGCCCAACGCCACTTCGCCCGGCACCTTCAGCGACGGCGTTCTCTTCTTCAAGGGCGAGTTCACCTACCTGACCATCTTCGTCAATCCCGTGGGCAACGGCGTCTATGAGGGAGCGCTGAATGGGCTGGAAGGCGAGATCCTGAACGATGTCTGTAGCGATTGCGCCTATACCTGGGGCGGCAGCTTCCTCAAGGGCACCGGCGCGCTGATCCCCGACGGATACGACCTGCAGATCGACGGCCTGTTCGAACTGGACGGCGCCGTTTCGAATGAACAATCCACGTGGAGCGATGTGAAGTCCCTCTACAGCAACTAGAACGACCGGGACTACGGAGGTCAAACGATGAAGAGATTCACGATACTGATGATCGCCGCGCTCGCGGTCACGCTACCCGTGGCCGCCCAGGCGCAGCAGATATTCGATTTCCTGGGCCAGACCCTGCTGCCGACCGGCGTGGGCGGATCCCTGACCATGTATAGCGTGGTCAACGATCCCGCACCCGCCGACACGCCCCTTCCGCTGGACTTCGCCAATTTCGACTACACCCTGGTGATCGCCGATCTCGTACTCGAGGTCGACGCGAGCCCGCAGGAGTATTCCGGCGGCACGATCACCATTTTCGAAGATGCCGGTACGACGGCGGACTACGCTCTGCCCGGTACCTTCTTCGACGGGACGGCGATCCTGTCCGGAACATTCGTCTATCTGGACCGCACGATGTTCACGGCCACGCTGGGTTCAGCGATCGGCGAGGTGGACTGGACCGGCGGAACCCGCGTCGGCGACATAGCACCGCAGGACCAGACGGGCTGGCCCTTCTTCTCGGGCATCAACGCTCTGGCGAGCCAGGTCGTCGACGGCTACGACGAGAGGTGGGACGGCAAGGTGGAGCCTTATGAGCCTATCGTGCCCAATGAGACGAGTAGCTGGGGTGCGGTCAAGACACTCTACTAGCCTGGATACCGATGCAACGAATGGAGCCGCCCAACCGGGTGGCTCCTTCATTTTCCCTACAGGAATAGGTTGAAGAGCGATTCCGCGAGAGGGACACTCTTCCCATTGACAGGTGAAACTTCCAGGGTAGTTTGTCCGGGATATCGGGAATGAGCTGTACGGAGTCTTACCTTCATCGAATTCCGGGAGTGTTGTTCATGAAGAGAAGTGCCATCACGGGTTTGTTCGTCCTGCTCGCCTCAGCCGGTACCATGGCTGCGGATTGGACCGAAACCGTCAGCCTGAACGGCGATCTGCGCTATCGCCACGAACAGATCGATGTCGAGGGCGAGGAACTTCGCAATCGTCAGCGTGTCCGCATGCGGATGAGCCTCCTGGCTCGGCCCGAGGACAATCTGGAAATTGGTGTGCGCCTCGTTTCGGGCGGTGATGACCCCGTTTCCTCAAACCAGACCTTGGGTGATGGTTTTTCAACCAAGGGAATCGGTCTGGACCAAGCCTACTTCATTTGGACCCACGCCGCGTCCGGCGCCAAGGTTTCCGGCGGCAAGATGGCCAATCCCTTCTACCTGCCGGCCAAGTCCGAGCTGATCTGGGACAGCGATCTGTCTCCCGAGGGCCTCGCGCTGAAGCACGTTTTCGGGGACGGTGATACGCGGTTCTTCGTGCATGGCGCGGGGCTGTGGGTCGAGGAGCGCTCCGCGGACGACAATACGGGCCTGTTCGGCGGCCAGATCGGAATCGAGCAGAAGTTCAATGGCGTCAAGGTCGTGTTGGGTGGTGGCTATATGAACTTCACGGATCTCGACGGTGCGCTTTACGATGACGAGTTCTTCGGGAATTCGGCGACCGACTCCGTTTCGTTCGATTACGACTTCAATCTCATGGAGTTCTTCGGTGTCGTGGAGTTCAAGGCCGGCGACCTGCCCGTCACCCTCTTTGCCGACATCGTGACCAACCGGGAAGCCGACACCGGCGAGCAGGCCTACATGTTCGGCGCCAAGCTGGGCAAGGCCAAGAAGGTCGGATCGTGGGAGGCCAAGTACAACTACCGCGAGGTCCAGGCCGATGCCGTCATGGGCGCCCTGATCGACTCGGATTTCCGTGGCGGCGGAACCGACGCCAAAGGGCACGAGCTCGGCGCCGCCTACCAGTTGTCGAGCAAGTCCAAGCTCGCCGTCAGCTACTTCGTCAACACGATCGATCTCGACGACACCAGGGACTTCAAGCGCCTGATGGTCGATCTGAAGTTCAAGTTCTAGGACGGGGAGGGAGTCGTGCCGACTCGTCTCCAGCGTGAAATCGAAGCCCGGACCTCATGGGTCCGGGCTTCGTGTGTTGGGACTTGGCCTGTTTGACAGCCGCCGGTTCACACTCCACATTTCCTCTGCTCTGCAAGAGACCATTCAATTACCTCGTCGTCCGGAGAGACCATGAAACCGATTGCCAAGATTTCGGCGATCCTGCTGATCGCAGCCGTTCTGGTGAGCGCAGCGGGAACAGTTTCGGCACATCAGGAAGAGGCGACCGTGTCGCACGACGCTCAAGTCGTCGTGCAGTCGGACACATCTCTCGCTTCGGTCGTCGACGTTCAGAAGTACAACCGCGCGATCCACATCATGGCCATGCTGCTGCTCGGTTTCGGTTTCCTGATGGTCTTTGTCCGGGGCTACGGCCTGTCCACGTTGACGGCAACGTATCTGCTCGTGGCCATCTCCCTGCCGGCGTATATCTGGCTCAAGAACCAGGGGTGGTTCGGCGAGCCGACCACGGGCGTCGACAGCCTGATCCTGGGCGAATTCGGCGCCGCGAGTCTGCTGATCTGCGCCGGCGCCGTGCTGGGTCGCCTGAAGATGGCGCAGTACCTTGTGCTCGGGCTGCTCTTCATCCCGGCCTACATGTTCAACGAGTGGATCCTGCTGGACGGAGGCCTCGGGTTGATCTCGCACGGTGCGATGGTTGACACCGGCGGCTCGATCGTCATCCACCTGTTCGGCGCCGTCTTCGGGCTGGGTGTCGCGTTGACCATGACGACACGTCAGGAGCGGGACATCCCCGTCGAATCGGACTTCACCAGCGATCGTTTCTCCCTGTTGGGCAGCATGGTGCTGTGGGTGTTCTGGCCGAGCTTCTGCGCCGCGCTGGTGGCCCCCGACCTGGTCCCCAAGACGGTGCTCAACGTCGTTATCGCCCTGTGCGGTTCGACGCTGGCCACGTATGTCGCGACCATGGTGCTGCGACGCAAGATCGCGGCCGCCGATATCGCCAACGCCACCCTGGCCGGCGGTGTGGCCATCGGCTCGACCTGCGACCAGGTGTCGCTGACCGTGGCGATGATCATCGGCGCGGCGGCGGGCGCAGCCTCCACCTTCGGTTTTGCGGTGATCCAGGAACGTCTGCAGAAGGGCTTGAGGCTCGTCGATACCTGCGGCGTCTCGAACCTGCACGGTATTCCGGGACTGTTGGGCGGATTGGCCGCGGTGGTCACGGTGTCCGGTATCAATGCGGCCGCCCAGTTGACCGGGATCGGCGTGTCGATCGTCGTGGCTCTGGTTGCGGGACTCGTTGTGGGACGATTCCTGTCTATCCTGGGTCGGCGGAAGACGCCCTACGAAGATTCGGAAGAGTTTTTGGCCGAGTAGCCAACGGTCGATCCGAAATAGTAAGCCCGGGCCGTATGGCCCGGGCTTTTCATTGCAGCCCACGGATGTCCAGGAGCCGATCAGTTTTTTCAACTCGACCTACGAGGCAGCGAAAGGGATGTCGTGCATCCGTCACTCCACCTCCAGGCTCCGCCCCGACGAGTAGGCCGCAAACTCCGGTGCATACATCGACTGCAACACCGCCGGCCCCACCTTGAACGTCCCCTCCATATTCGCCCGCACCCGATAGCGCAGCGTGTACTCGCCGGCCGGCAGCCAGGCGAAGAAGAAGTTGGCGCCCGAGTCGCGGATTTCCCGGTAGTGGCCGAGCCCCTGGTTCCAGCGGTAGCCGGAGACCGGCGATTCGGGCTCGAAGCCGGCGCCGCGTGGATCGCGCAGGTGCACGAACTCGGCGGCGTGTTTGGCGCGGATCGACAGTTGGACTTCCACCTGATCGCCCAGCTCGACCCGGTCGCCGGAGGCCAGCGGGGTCAGAACCCATTGGTCACCGTCGTTATGTCGACGGAAGTACCGGCGGGTGACCGAGAAGAAATCACCCTCGGCTTCGTCGGGCATTTTCTCGGTGGAGAAGTGCCATGTGGCCGACGCAAACGCCGTTCCCTTGCCGCCCTTTTCCACGATCACGGTCGACATGGTCTGCGGGTCGATCTCGTCACCGCTCACGATCACGCGGTTGTGCGCGCCGGTGTAGGCGTCGGGTTCGAAAACAAATGCGCGTTCGATCGGTCCCATCTTCACGTCGACCGTCTCGCGCACGCCGAGTCCGCCCTCTCGCTCCAGGTAGTGGATCAGGGCGTAGATCACCTCGGCGGTGGCCCGCGTTGAGCTCCAGTGGTTGAGGTGTTTGTTCAGCAGCAGCCACTGGACCAAGCCGTGGCGGCGCTCGTCGTCGGGATACAACTCGGTCATGGCCCGCAGGGTGAAGGCGTGGGTCTCGATGGTGTCGTTGTACCATAGCCAGGCGCGGTCCTCGGGCGCCCAGTAGGTGCCGAGATCCGGATCGGTTTTCGCCGAGTCCATGATCGAGTCGAAGACCAGGCGCGCATCGTCCTCGCGGTCGGCCCGCGCCAGGGTCAGAGCCAGGTAGCCCTTCAGCAGGGGCGAGTGACGGCGCCAGTGCTTGAAGGAGAAGTCGAGCATGCGTGTGCGGTCGTCGTCGCTGAAAACGCCGCCCGACCACGAGTCGTCGGGATAGTTGGATAGGACGTAATTCAGGAAGGTGACCGTCTCCCAGCAGCAGCCTTTTTCCATCATTTCGTCGATGTGATCGTCGTAGTATTCGTCGCGCATGTATCCCCAGGCGCGGACGATCATGTTCTTGGGGGCGTCGACGTCGAACTCGAGGCCTTTGCTGAAGCCGTGCAGGATGTACAGGGTCATGTAGGTCGATGGCGGGCAGCCCGGCTTCCAGGGGAATCCGCCGGATGATGTCTGGGCATCGCGCAACTGCTTCAGCGCGATGTCCCGTGTGGCGAGCGCCACGACGGGGTCGAGCACCCGGATCAGGTTGTCGCCCTTGTGACCACCTTCGGCGCGACGCAGCCACGGCGTTTCCTCCAATAGGAGCTTTCGATTGGGGTCCGGATCCTCCCAAGCCTCGAACTGCGTTTCGCGTGCGGCGAATCCGCGTGCCATTTCGGCGATCGGCGGGTAGCGGTCGAAGAGGCTGGTCACGATGCCCGTACTCAGGAACCTGTTCATGAGCTGTTCGACGCTCTTGTAGGGATAGTCCACCAGGTAGGGCAGGGCGTTGAGCACGCCGTAGAAGAGCTGCGCGTCGATGGTTACAACGAGCTGCTCGTCGATGCGGGAGGGGTCATCGCTCGCGGCCATGTCCGCGAAGTGGAGATCGCGACGATCACCATCCCGGAGGCTGGCGAAGCGCGATTGCATCAAGTGCATGCGACCCGGCAGAACCGGCAGCGATCGCTGCTCGCCGTCGCTGTAGTCGCCGGCGCGGGCGGTGACGCGACAGACCACGGGGCCCACGCGGACGGGAGTAGCGATGGGGAAGGTGAGATCCGTGCCGCCGCCGGCCTCCACGGTAAAGGGCACGCCGGTTGTAGCGTCTGTGCCCAGCCCGAAGACCTCGCGCAGATCCTCCTCTGTGTCGGGATCGAAGAGCTCGAAGTCCAAGTGGCCGCTCAGGTCCTTATCGCCGGCGTTGTTCACGACGACCTTGAGCGTGGCGCGATCGCCCTCGCGCAGGAAGCGCGGCAGGTAGGGCCTGACCATCAACTCCTTGACGCTGGCGGTCGTCTTGTGAGTGGTGCCGGACCTGAGATCGCGGGTCAGGGCGTGCACCCATACGTTCCACTCGGTGACCGAGTCGGGCACCT
>DAOVZQ010000306.1 GCA_030635025.1 bacterium | reverse complement strand
GGGACGGAGTTGCTCCACGGCCCGACAGAAAACGTCGCTCGCGACCTGAACGTCGTCGATCGTGAGCCTCTCGTAGACCTGCAACAAATGGGGACTCGTATAGCAGGCAATGCGATATCCCGTGTCTTGAAGCAACCGCGCCAACAAGCGTGTCGTGCTGCCCTTGCCGTTGGTTCCTGCGGTCACCAGAATCTTGAATTCGCGCTCGGGGTGACCGATTTCCTCCAGCAACCCCTGGATACGGCAGAGGCCGGGGCGGATGCCCATGCGATTCAGGGCGAAGAGCCAGCGCGTGGTTTCGTTGTCTGCGGCGAACGGAGGCGTCGAGCGGTCACCGATACCCGGCTCGCCC
Organism: bacterium; assembly: GCA_030635025.1. Taxonomy (GTDB): domain Bacteria; phylum Krumholzibacteriota; class Krumholzibacteriia; order LZORAL124-64-63; family LZORAL124-64-63; genus JAHIYU01. The sequence continues at coordinate 3,908 of DAOVZQ010000306.1, read as the reverse complement.
GGATAGGAAATGTCCGTATATGACTTGGGATCACGATCGGTCATTTCAGCCGCGGAAAGGTTGCTTGATCGAGACGTCCCGCCCGTCCACGAACCATTTCAGGACCTGCGCCAGGGTCGTCTTCATGTCCTTGCGGTCGACGATCTTGTCGATCATGCCGTGATCCAGCAGGAACTCGGACGACTGGAAACCCTCGGGCAATTCGCTGTTGATCGTCTGCTGGATCACGCGCGGGCCGGCGAAGCCGATCAACGCGCCGGGTTCGGCCAGGATAACGTCGCCCAGCGAGGCGTAGCTGGCGGTCACGCCACCGGTGGTCGGATGGGTGAGGATGGAGATGAAGGGGATCGCCTCTTCCTTCAGCCGCGCCAGGACGGCGCTCGTCTTGGCCATCTGCATGAGCGACAGCAGAGATTCCTGCATGCGGGCGCCACCGGAACTCGAGACGATGATGGCGGCCTCGCGCCGACTCAGGGCGTCCAGAAGCAACCGGGCGATCTTCTCACCGACCACCGAGCCCATGCTGCCGCCCATGAAATCGAAATCCATCACGCCCAGGCAGACGGGCATCTGATCGATCTCGCAACGGCCCGTGAGAATCGCATCCTCGCGGCCCGTCTTCTTGAGACTGGCCTTGATGCGATCGCTGTAGGCCTTCGAGTCCTTGAAATCGAGCGGATCGAGAGATGTAATGCCCCGATGCGTTTCCTGCCAGGTTCCCTCGTCGATAAGCAGGTCGATGATCTGCAGGACGTTGATGCGCAGATGGTGGTTGCAGCTGGTGCAGACCCAGAAATTCCGCGTCAACTCGCGGTGATAGAGGACCTCCCCACAACTGGGACATTTGCTCCACAGGTTGTCGGGAATTTCTTTCTTCTGGGTCGTGAGGGCCTTGATGCCCTTCTTGGCCTGATCGATCCAGGACATGTCGCTCTCCTCGCTGCAATAAACCCACACCGCCGGGACAGGCGGCGGATTTCAAAGACTAGCCTCTCGGGGGCTTAGGGACAAGTCGAATCGGAATCGACGACCGTCCCCGTTTCACCGGAACGAAGCACACGGATCATGACCAGGGCATCCTCGCCCGTATCACGATAATAGCGTCGTCGTCGATCGAAAGCGGCGAAACCGTGGTGCTCATAGAACGCCAACGCCGGAGCGTTGCTCACACGCACTTCGAGGGTGGCGGTGACGCAGCCCTCGGATATGGCCGCGTCCAGAGACGCGTCCAGGAGAATCGTGCCGACGCCCGAACGTCTCTCACCCGTGGAAACAGCGACGTTGATCACATGCCATTCGTCGGTCACCTTCCAGGCCATCAGATAGCCCACGACTTTTCCGTCACGCAGCGCGCAAAGGGGGCGTCGCATGCGATCCTCTCGCAACTCCGCAGACAGGGAGGCCGCGTCCCAGGGATCGGAAAAGCAGGCGACCTCGATGCGAACGACGGCCGGCAGATCATCCGGCCGTGGGCGTCTGACCTCGATATCCGGCGTGACGGTCATGAGTCGTCCCCGATCGGTGGCGACGCTCCCTGCGGTCGGCGGGGCGTGAGATCCAGACCGCGTTTGACCTCGGCGTCGGAAACCCGGAGGTACGACGGTGCAAGAGCAAAAGGATGGATCTTCGAAAATCGCGCGGGGTCCAGACTGATCGCCCAGGCCAACGCACGCGCCGTGGCAGGATGGGCCGTATTCCAGGGCCGCAGGCTGGGCGCTCCGGTCTCCCGCAGTTCGGGACGAAGATCCGGGCCCTCCCCCAGCAAAAGGGAGACGCCGTTGCCGGCATAGACGGATGCGTCGGTCGCGAGAGACGCGGCGACCAGCTCGGCCCACCAATCGTCGGGGCGACGAGGCGCCGGCGACTGCACTTCCTCGATCCAATCGCCATGCCGACGGTAGACGGCCCCGAAGACTTCGCCCCGACGAGCATCCAGGACCGGGACGGCCAACTCATGCGTCGTGTACTCGGCCAACATGGCGCCGGCCATGGCTTCGAGGGTGGACACGGCGTAGAGATCGCAGCCCAGACTCCAGGCCATACCCTTGACGGTGGCTACGCCGATGCGGACTCCCGTGAAGCTGCCGGGGCCGCGACACACGGCCACGGCATCCAGGTCTCCGCGTTCCCGTCCGGCGACGGCGAGTACGTCGTCCACCACCGGCAGCAGGGCGTCGGCGTAGGTTCCGGTCACGTTGTAGGGCTGGTAATGGAGGACTCGTCCGTCCTCGGCCAAGGCGAAGCGGCCCCAAGGCGTCGAGGTGTCCAGGGCGAGACAAAGCATCAGTCGTCGCCTCCGGTCAACAGGGGGAGCCAACGAGGCGGCAGGTCAGGCACGCCCCGCAGGCGCCAGAGCCGTGAATCCGCACCATCGCCGTGAGTAACCATCAGTTCCAATCGAGACGACAACCAGGGCAACAACGGTGCAGGCCATTCGGCCAGCAGCACCGCGGAGCCGGACTCCACCTCGTCCAGGATCGCATCGATCCCCACGTCGTGCAGATCGTCCCCGTCGTCCAGTCGATAGAAATCCAAGTGATGAACGATCAGCCGGCCCTCGTAGCGGTTGGCGATCGTGAAAGTCGGCGATGTCACTTCCGCCTTCACGCCGAGCTCCGCACACAACCCCTGTGTGAAGAGGGTCTTGCCGGCGCCGAGAGGTCCCCAGAGCAGGACGACCTCGCCTCCAACCAGGAGGCGCGCCGCTCGACCGCCGAGCCGGTGGGTCTCGTGCGGCGAAACGGTCTCCCGGGCAGAACCGAAGCTCGTTGCATCCGGCAAGTCGTGGGACATGCCCCCCCTATCGCGGTCGCAGGATCGCGAACGGCACGATCATTTCTTCGAGGCTGATGCCGCCGTGCTGGAAGCTGTTGCGGTATAACCTCTCGTACTCGTGAAAGTTTGTCGGATAGACCAGATAATGGCTCTCGGTCGTGATGGCGTAATTTTCGATGGCCGACTGCCGGGGCAACATGTACTCCTCGGGCTCCTTCATCAGGAAGACGGCCTTCTCGTCGACGCCGAGGTTGTCCCCATACTTATAACGCACGTTGCTGCTGGTATCGCGGTTGCCCTTGATGGTGGTGGCCTTGCGGCACAGGGTCGAACCGTGATCTGTGGTGATGATCACCGTGACATCCTTGCGCGCCAGATGCTTCAGCACCTCGAACAGGGTGGAATGTTCGAACCAGCTGCGCATGAGCGTACGGAAGGCGGCCACATCAGGCGCCAGCTCCTTGAGAATCGACGACTGGGCGCGGCCGTGGGCCATGATGTCCAGGAAATTGTAGACCGCGGCTACGAGACGGACGTCGTCGAGCGTACCGACATGGCGTCGCAGATCGTCGGTGTCGCGAGCGTCAAAGACCTTATAGTACCGGAAATTGTCCGCCGCCGATGATTTCAGACGTTTCAGCTGTTCGCCGAGCAACTCCTTCTCAAAGGCGTTCTTTGAATGCTGCTGATTGCTGGAGCCTCGCCACCAGTCGGGATAACGGGCCGCGATTTCACTGGGATAAATGCCGGCGAAGATGGCGTTGCGGGCGAAAGGCGTGGCCGTAGGCAGGATCGACCAATAGTTTCGCCGGTCGATCTGGAAGAACGGCTCGAGCAGACTCTCCACGTTCTGCCATTGATCCAGACGCATGCAGTCGATGACGATGAAATAGACCTGCCGTCCCGTTGCGATCTCGGGCTCGACCCAGGTGCGGAAGAGGTCGGGGCACATGAGCGGGGCGTCGTCGGCGCCGCTGACCCATCCGGCGTACCGGTCGCGGATGAATCGCGCGAAAACGCGGTTCGCCTCGGCCCACTGTTCCTCGTGAGTGCTCAGCAACCCGTGATCGGAATACGAATACAGATCCAGTTCCCAGGTCACCATGTCCGCGTAGAGCGATTCCCAGTCCTTG
>DAOVZQ010000185.1 GCA_030635025.1 bacterium | reverse complement strand
CTCGTGAACTTGCCCTTGTCGTTGGTCTCCGCGTTGGCCTGCGCGATGGAGTGGTGGTCCTCTGCATCGGCGGTCAGGTACTCGATCTTATTGGTCACGACACCCTTGTTAACCACGCGGTAGGGTGTCTCGATGAAACCGAAACTGTTGATGCGCGCATGGGTGGCCAGACTCGAGATCAGGCCGATGTTCGGACCTTCCGGCGTCTCGATGGGACACATGCGGCCATAGTGGGTGTAGTGCACGTCGCGCACCTCGAAACCGGCCCGGTCACGGTGTAGACCACCGGGTCCGAGAGCCGACAGGCGCCGCTTGTGGGTCAGCTCGCTCAAGGGATTCGTCTGATCCATGAACTGGCTGAGCTGGCTGCTGCCGAAGAACGACTGGATCACCGCGGACACCGTCCGCGCATTGACCAGGTCCACGGGCGTGATGGTCTTCTCCTTGTCGGAGAGATTCATCCGTTCCTTGATGATACGCGCCATGCGCGAGAGACCCACCGAGAACTGGTTGGTCAGCAGCTCGCCCACCGAACGCACGCGGCGGTTGCCGAAGTGGTCGATGTCGTCGACGTACCCCTTGCCCAGGAACAGGTAGACCATCTCGTTGATGATGGCCAGGAAGTCGGCCGGCACCAGCGTGGTGGTCGTCTTCTTGGGCGGCTCGACGCCGACGGTCTCGTACTGCTCGGAAAGTCGGTGGTTCAGCTTGTAACGGCCCACCTCGGCCAGGTCGTAGCGCTTCTCGTGGAAGAAGAGACGCTCGAAGAGGGCCTTGGCCACTTCCTCGTTCGGCGGATCGCCCGGACGCAGCAACTGGTAGAGACGCCGCAACGCCTCGTCCTGGTTGGTGGTCGGATCCTTGCGCAGCGTGTTGAGGATCAGGCTGGGCTCGTTGATGGTCACCTGGCCCGGAGCCACGATGCTCAATTCGCCCTTGGCCTGCTCGAGAATAGTCTCCAGCAGCAGGGGATCGACGACCTGCCCGGCTAGAGCGATGCGCTCGCCCGTCTCGGCGCTGTACACGTCGCTGGCGAGGATGCTGCCTTCCAGCGAATCGGCCTTCTTCGTCCCCTTGCGAGGCACTTTGAAGGTCTTGACCTCGTGGAACAGCGGGATGATGTCCTCATTGGAACTGAATCCCAGCGCACGCAGCAGGATGGTCACCGGTTGCTTGCGTTTGCGGTCGATATGCACGTACAGCATGTCGTTGATGTCGGTGCTGAACTCGACCCACGAGCCGCGGTAGGGAATGATCCGCGACTTGAAGAGCTTGCGGCCGTTCGGGTGGTATTCGTCGCTGAAGAACACGCCCGGCGAACGGTGCAGCTGACTGACGATCACGCGCTCGGCGCCGTTGATGACGAAGGTGCCCTTGTCCGTGATCAGCGGCAATTCACCCAGGTAGACTTCGCTCTCCTGGATGTCGCGGATCGCAAGCTCCTCGGACGAATCGGCCTCGGCCTCGTCCTTGACCACCAGCTGCATCTTCACCTTCAGGGGCGCGGCAAAGGTCAAGCCGCGTTCCTGGCATTCCTCGATGCCATACTTGGGCTCGCCCAGCGTATAGCTCTGGTACTCGACAAACAGATTCCTCCGGGTCGAGTCGATGGGGAAGATGGACCGGAACACGGACTCGAGACCGACGTCCTGCCTCTTGTCGATAGGCACGGCGGTCTGCAGGAAATCGTTGTACGACTCCAGTTGGACGGCCAACAGATTCGGCATCTGGTCGTCGCGGTTGATCCTGGAGTAGTTCCTGCGTCCTGTGAACTTGTCGATGGGGATATTATTAGCCACGGCCTAGCACCTCACCCGGGGAGGAAATGTCGAAAACCGGTAGCACCGCCGATGCGGCGCACCACGAGCACCCCCGCCCGACCCGATGGCCGGACGGGGTCTGTGAGGCTCGCGTACTACTTGATGTCGATGATGGCACCGACTTCTTCGAGCTTGGCCTTGAACTGCTCGGCCTCGTCCTTGGAAACGCCTTCCTTGACTGCGCAAGGCGCGCTTTCGACGAGATCCTTCGCTTCCTTAAGTCCGAGGCCGGTGATGGCCCGGACTACCTTGATGACCTGGATCTTCTTGTCGCCGACACCGGTCAGGTGAACGGTGAACTCGGTCTGCTCTTCTTCTTCGACGGCGGCGCCGGCCGCTGCCGCAACAGCCACGGGAGCCGCGGCGCTGACGCCGAACTTCTCCTCCATGGCCTTGACCAGATCGGCGGCCTCGAGGACCGTCATGGACTCGATCATCTCCAGAACCTTCTGGCCGTTTTCACTCAGTGTGATCTCTTCGGACATTGTTCGTCTCTCCTTGTATCGGGCGTCCTTGAAGACACCTCGGTAATCGTGATCATCAATTCAGGCGGCTTCCGCCGGTCTCAGGACGCCTTTTGCTCGGCGACGGCATTGACGGCGCGCGTCAACGCGCTCATCACTCCGTTGGTGACACCAACAATGCCGGTCAACGGCGAGTTGATGCTTCCCATCATCTTCGCGTAGAGTTCGTCGCGACTCGGGATCTTGGACAAGGCGATGACCTGGTCCGGGGTCATGTAGGCCCCGTCCATGAAACCACCCTTGACCTCGAGCGCTTCGACTTCCTTGGCGAAATCCATGACCAGCTTGGCCGGATCGACCTGACTCTCGGGACCCATGATCAGCGCGATCGGGCCCGTGAGATGCTCTTTGAGCTCAGGCAGGTCGATTTGGTCAGCGGCGATCTTCGCGAGGCGGTTCTTCACCACCCGGCAAACGACGTTGCTCTCGCGACACTTGGCGCGAAAGTCGGTCATCTGCGCGACGGTAATCCCATGGTAGTCTGCCAGAACAGTGCTCTGGGCGGACTGGAGATAACCAACGATCGCCTCAACCTCGGCGATTTTTTCCGGACGTGCCATGCGGCACCCTCCTTCTATCTTTCCGCGCGGCCGTGCGGTCGCGCGTTCAATACGAACTAGCGGCTTATGGCGGCGGGATCCACGCGGATACCGGGCGTCATGGTCCCCGAGATGAAGACCGAATTCACATACGGTCCCTTCAGCGAGGACGGCTTCACGTTCATCAGCTTCTTGTACAGCGCCTGGGTGTTCTCGAGGAGATCATCCGGGCTGAAAGACCGCTTTCCGACCGCGACGTTGATGATGCCCGCCTTGTCGACGCGGAACTCCACGCGACCGGCCTTGGCTTCCCTGACAGCCTTCTCCACGTCCATCGTCACCGTACCGACCTTGGGGTTGGGCATCAGACCGCGCGGACCGAGAATACGGCCCCGCTTGCCGAGCTCACCCATCATGTCGGGTGTGGCGATGATGACGTCCACGTCCGTCCAACCGTCGTCGATCTTGGCGAGGAACTCGTCGGCTCCCACCATATCGGCGCCGGCATCCTGCGCCTCCTGTTCCTTCGGTCCGCGCGTGATAACAAGCACCCGCACATCTTTACCCGAGCCCTTGGGCAATACGACGGTCCCGCGCACGTTCTGATCGGCGTGCCGGGGGTTGACGTTGAGCCTGATGGCGATGTCAACCGATTCGTCGAATTTGGACCTGGGCATGGAATCCAGGAGAGACAGGGCCTCTTCCAGGGTGTAGGCCTTGGTCGCTTCGACCAGGTCCTTTCCCTGCCGCCATGTCTTGCCGTGCTTCATTTCAACTCCCTGTGACTGTGATGGGTCGAAGGGGCTTTCGCCTCCCGCTTCTCCGGTGTCGGGTGCCTCACGGGCCACCGACGCCGTGTCTTCCCAGTCTGAAACCGGTGTCCTAGTGGACTTCCAGTCCCATGCTGCGAGCAGTACCGGCGATGATCTTCATCGCCGCCTCGACGGAACCCGCGTTCAGATCGACCATCTTCGTTTCCGCGATTTCGCGGACCTGCTGACGGGTCACCGAACCACAGACCGTCTTGCTCGGCTCACTGCTGCCGGATTCGAGTCCGGCCGCCTTTTTGAGCAGAATGGAAGCAGGAGGAGTCTTGGTAATGAACGAGAAACTCCGGTCCTGATAGACCGTGATGACCGCTGGGATCACCAGACCCATCTGTTCCTTCGTTCGCTCGTTGAACGCGTTGCAGAACTCCATGATGCTGACACCATGCTGACCGAGCGCCGGTCCCACCGGAGGGGCGGGATTGGCTTTGCCGGCCTGGATCTGCAGCTTGATCTGAGCGAGGACTTTCTTGGCCATTCGCTTGCTCCTGCTACTTTCCCGGAAGCCCTGTCGCAGCCGCAGGATAGGTATCGCGCAGTCCACATGCACACCTGCGCGGCCCGGAGGCTTCACACTCTATGATCACGTCCACCCGGTTGAGAGTCACCCGATGGAACCGAGACGCGGAGACCAGACATCCCCGACGCCAAAACGAGATAACGGCAGCTAGACGTCCTTGACTTGCAAGAAGTCGAGCTCGACCGGAGTCTCCGAACCGAAAATCGAGATCATGACCTTGAGCTTTCCCTTGTCGTGATTGATCTCGTTGATGATCCCCATCCAATCGGAGAAGGGACCGTCGATCACCTGAACGCTGTCGCCCACCTGGTAGGGAATTTCCAGCACGCTGCCGGCCTCTTCGGCCTTGTTCGTGCGATCCAGGATGCGGTCGACTTCCGCGGACGAGATCGGTTGCGGTCGCAACTGGGTCCCTCCGATGAAGCGCGTCACGCCGGGGATCGAATTGATGAAGTGCTGCGTCTCCTTGGTCATGACCATCTCGACCAGCACATAGCTCGGGAAGAACTTCCGCTTGGACGTGGTGCGCTTCCCGTTGCGCATCTCGGTGACATCCTGGGTCGCGACCAGGATCTCGCCGAAGAGTTCCTCAAAATTGTTGGCCTTGATCGCCATTTCGATGTTGCGCCGGACCTTGTCCTCATGACCCGTATTGGCGTGAATCACGTACCAACGCATACCCTTGGCCTGTTTTTCGGCCTCGAGCAATTCCTCGGGCGTGGGGGCGACCGCCGGCTCGGCGGCAGCGTCCTCATCCGTGGGTTCGGCGTCCACGGCTTCGACCTCGGCCACGGGCGTGGCCTCAGCCTCGTCCGAAGCGTCGAACGCGAAGAGATCGTCACCACTAAGGGGTGCAGGCTTGGAATCTGTCGTTTCTTCGGCGTTTTCTGGGGCCTCGGGGGTCTCGTCAACCCCGGCCTCTGCCGACTCGGCCGTCAGTTCCTCGCGCAGATCCTTGTTTTCGTCGGCCACTGCGTCCTCCCCGCGGATACGGGCTGGCGGCTACGCCGCCGAATAACAGACAAAGAAACACCCACGCCGGTTTCACTCACCGGAGGGCTGTTCGTTATCTCATGCACACTGCCGGCGACCCTGGGGCCGCCGAGGCTCATGTCATCAGGATGAGTTTCTTCTGAACGAAGCTCATGATCTGATCGACAATAAAAATGAAGAAGGTCACCATGGCAATCGTCACGATGACGACCGAGGTCGATTCCTTCAATTCAGCCCAGGTAGGCCAGGAGACGCGCTGCATCTCTTGTCCCGTTTCCTTCAGGTACTGTGTGAACCTGGCGAACATGCTGTCGCTTCCCCTCGTCGATCCGGATGGCAGGGGCGGCAGGATTCGAACCCGCGGCCCTCGGTTTTGGAGACCGATGCTCTAGCCAGACTGAGCTACGCCCCTACCGGACGGATCTAAACGCTTAACGCGCTTGCAGAACGCTTAGCGCGTTTCCTTGTGCTTCGTATGCGAATTGCACCTGGGGCAGAATTTGCTGTATTCCACCCGATCGGGATGCAGACGCTTGTTCTTCTTGGTCGTGTAATTCCTCATCTTGCAATCGTTGCAGGCGAGAATTACCAGATCCCTAGCCATGACTCTACCTCTTCGTTACTCGATGATCTTAGCGACGACACCGGCGCCCACGGTACGACCACCCTCGCGGATGGCGAACCGGAGACCCTCTTCCAT
>DAOVZQ010000145.1 GCA_030635025.1 bacterium | reverse complement strand
GTGATGGTGTGTGGGATTCTTCTACTGACGTGTATCTCTTTTCGCTGCTGTACCCGGCCGTGTCCGGTTATCACTACGACGTAGATTTCTACTTCGACGAAGTGAATGACCTGTCCGACCTGGTACTGTTCTCGGCGGCGAGATTCGTCCAGTGTCCGTAACCTCAAGAACATTGTGAGGTTCTGGACAACGAACTGGTGATTGACGTTCCGCGGCCCGCGGGGCCGCGGAACGGAAACACCCTGTTCGCGAGTCAAAAGAACAACAACAAGGAGACGCAACATGAAGAAGATGTTAGTTTTTTCGGTGATGGCCGTCTTTGCATTCAGCAGCCTTGCCATCGCTCAGATCGATCCTGATCCTGATGGAATGGGCATCTACTTTGATACAGGCGCCACGTCGTTCTGTATTGAGACCACTGGTGCCTACCAGCCCATCACGGTTTATCTGATGGTAACGAACCAGTCGGTTTCGGAGCCGTCCATTCTGGCCTGGGAAGCTAAATTGATCGTGGAAGGGAACCCCACTGTTGCCATCCCCACGGGCTGGACGCTGACCACGGGTGCCCAGAACTTCGGTACGGGTAACGAGTACATCGTCGGTACCACGCTTCCGCCTCTGGCGTTCACTGGTACTGCCACGGTGTTGGCCTCGATTACCCTTTCGTATCTAGGTATTGAAGTGGGACCGTACGGAACGTTCGCCGTTGCCCGGGTTCCGGGCTCGACGAGCTTCGCGGATGGTGGCGGCTACTCGGCCGCGGTCGGTTTCCCGACTGCTTGCCAGCCGATTTTCGGTACCTGGAATACCGCCAGTGCCTGGATCAATGGTGGCGAGAACTGTTTCACCGTTGCTAACGAGGACATGACCTGGGGCGACGTGAAAACGCTGTACTAGGCTCTGATCCTGTTCGATAAGCGGTTTCCGACCGCAGACGGGAGCGCCCTCAGGGGCGCTCCTCGTTTTTTGTCCCCCATTCATATTTGTGTGTAGACGAGGGACTCTCTTTGCTGGACAATGCGTCTTGACAGAGAAAGCGTTTACGCGGATATTGATACACCTGAACGCTCGGCCATAGCCACCTGCCCGCAGGGAGGCGCTCCAATTGGGCCGCTCGTCCGAGAATGAGTTTGTCAGGTGGCAATTCTAAAGTACTGGCCGTCGATTGATCGTTGACCATTGGATTACGGCGGATCATTGCTAACCGAGACCCAGGGAAAGGGGACAGGAACGATGAAGAAGATGATAATCGTCTTGTGCATGACTAGTTTGATCGCGACCGGGGCCTTGGCTTATCCGGCTCCGAACAGCATGGGTGTCTACATGGACGCCGAGGCGACGGGTCTACTGGAAGTCTGTACCGCGCTCGACCAGTACGTGGCAGTGAATCTGTACCTACTGATCGCCGGTCCCACCGAATCCCAGGTTGCCGCTTGGGAAGCCCAGGTTGAAATCGTGTCCGCGGGACTGTACTTCGGCTCTTGGGAGATCCTGGGTAACGGTCTGAATGTCGACACTCCCCCCAATTACATTGTTGGTAACGGAGCCACTCCGATCCAGCAGAACGCGGTCGGTAACATCGTTCTGATGTCGATCTCCATGACGGAGGGCGACGCCAGCTCTCCCATCGAGATCTTTGTTCGGGGCGTCCCCGGCTCCACCAGCGGTTACGATGGCCCGGTGTATTCTCACACCCCCGGCTTTCTCAATCCTTGCGTGACCAGCACCGGCGGTCCCCTGGTTCCCGTGTTCATCGTCAACCCCGACGGTGGCGACTGCACGATTACTGAAGAGACTGACTCCACCTGGGGTGAAGTGAAGAGCCTGTACAAGTAGCTAGGCTTCGGTATCGATTCGGGGGCGGGAGCAATCCCGCCCCTTTTTCGTGCCTGACGGTCTGCGTGTCCGTTGACCGACACCGCGGATACGCCTATACTGTAGTGAGCTTTCCCCCTGAGCTATCATCCCAACCGACAGGCTGTTGCCGCAGGATCCGAACAGGTGACGTCGGTAACTTATCAGCCCCTGGATAGGAGTACGGCATGGGCCGGAATCGGAGAGCTTCAGCGTATGGGCTAGCGATCTTTTCGTTGGTATCGCTACTGACAAGTCTTTGCTTCGCGACGCCACCCTTGCGGGTTGTGGACAGCAACCCGGACGGTCTGCATCTGCGACTGGATACGGGCGACCTGGAGTGGGAGACACGCGAGCTGTCGGATCTGGGCGTTACTCGATATACGCCACAATTGAAGGGCTTCGTGACCGGAGGCGCCCCGATGGCGCCCCAGGTCCCCGCATACGGCACCTGGATCGTCTTGCCTCCGGGCGCCATGCTTGAGGTCGATGTCGTCCATGAGACCTGGGTGCAACTCGATGGACGCGCATTGCTCAGGGGACCCATGCCCGTTGTGCGGACCGATCCCTCCACTGGCGAGGATCTGCTCACGGCCGAGTACGTGTTGCCGGGGGGCGCACCAAGGAACGGGAGAGCCGCGGCTTCACCCGAAGAACTGGCAGCCACCCTGAGCAAGACCATCGACGGCCCCGTGCTCGTGATCGGGGAGGTCGTGACTTGGCGCGGGCACCGCATCGCGCCGGTGACCGTGCGCCCGCTGCAAGCGGGAGCCGACGGTAGCGCCAGGCGCCTGTTGCGCACCGGCGAATGGCGCATCCGCTTCGAGCGCAAGGTCGGTGCGGCATCCCCTTCCGGAAAGCTGGAGCGTCGGGACAATCGTTTCGCATCGTTTTTCATCAACGGCGATATGCTCAAGACCCTGCCTCGCGAGGTGTCCGGTGGACGCGTGACCGACAAGTCGCACAGCGCACAGAAGGCGCTGCTTGCGCCCGAGGTGCGACTGCCGATCACCAGGACCGGCCCCGTGGTGATCGAAGCTCAACAGCTGGTCAACTTGAGTCTCCTGAACGGGTCCGGTATTCCCGAGGCGCATATCCGTCTCTACCAACGCCGGTATGTTCCCGAACAGGATCCGCCCTATGACGAGATCGAAGTGCCGATCCTCATGCTGGGCAACGGCGGCGATTTCACCGGCTCGGACGCCTTCGTCTTCTATGGACTCCGTGTCCGAGATGACGGTCCCTTTTCCCGCGACGGTGTCGACTACGACGATAGTGGCGATCCCCATGAGATCTACAATCCGAGCAACGTCGATCCCGTCAACAACGGGAACATGTATTACCTGGCCGCCGCGGATCCGGAGGACGGTGAGCCGTGGGCGCGTATGGAATCGTTGACGTTGCCGGCCGCCCAGGGGGCCCCCGAGACGAGTTATCGTCGTGTCGACTATGTCGAGGAAGATACGCACTATGGTTCCTACCCCTTGTCCCACACGGCCGACCGCAATTACTGGGGCTCCTACGATGCCAATGGTGTCGAGTACGGACTCGACCCCGTCAATCCCCTGATCGGTGGGGCCGGGGCTCGCGTACAGGTCGGTGCCGTGGGATATGCCGAGGGTACGAGGACCTTCAAGATCTCACTGAAGCGGGATGATATCGAGACCGTCCTGGGCACGGTCGTCTGTACCAACGTGGGTGAGACTTTCGATTCGGGCAATACACTCCTGAACGAGGATCTTGTCGGCTCGGACCTCAGGTTCGCCAACAATATATACAATACCAATCTCGGCTATCTGGACTGGTACGAACTCACCTATGACGCGGCGTTCCAGGCCCGGGATGACGTGCTGGAGTTCAATTGCGGGACGGGAACCGGCGAGCGATCCCTCGAGGTGACGGGCTTCACGAGCGACGAAATCCATCTGATCGATGTGAGTGATGTCCGCATCCCCCGTAGCGTGGCCCTATCGGGGGCCAACCTGGTGGAGGCTGGTGAGACGACCACCCTCTCGCTGACGGTCAATCAATCCGCATCCGCCGCAAGCCGTTACCTGGCGATCGCCGGCAATCCGGTCTTCACACTGCCTACATTCCAGTATTTCAAGGCCAGTCGTGTGACCTATCCCGACGATCCCGCGGACGTGATCGAATCGCCCGACGTCCTGGTGATCACCCATCCGTCCTTCCGTGCCGAAGCCGAACGATGGGCACAGTACCGCAGGGAGGCGTCGCCCGTTCCCCTGACTATCCACATCGCGGACATACACGCCGTTTACGACTGGTACAGCGGCGGGCTGAAAAACCCGGAGGCCATCAAACGTCTCTGCACGATCGCCATGACCGAGTGGGGGACCTGGACCCTGCAGATCTTCGGTGACGCCAACGAGAACGTGAAGGGTCTGAACGATCCCGACAACCAGCGCGACTGGGTGCCCACACACCTTCATTGCTGGGAAGCCTACGATCTGAATAACGAGATGTTGCCGTCGGACAAGTGGTTCGTGAACTCGTCGGGGGGAAATGACTACCCCGACGACACTCCGTCTCCGGCCGAGATGCTCGTCGGACGTTTCCCGGCCAACTCGGCGGCACAAGCGGCCAATATGGTCGACAAGGTGATCACCTACGAGGCGGCCACCGCCGATTGGAAAAAACGCGCCATCATCGTGGCCGACGATGCATGGTCGGACGGCCCCGATTTCACGTGGCTCTCCTATGCAAGCAGCAATGAGTTGTTCGAGGACACCCAGGAGATTGCCGCCTCCAACTGGGAGACTTTCGCGCTGGCCGGTCCCACGGGTTTCGGCGATGACGGATTCGAAGCCGTTCGTATCTATCTCTCCGAATATCTGGAGCCTTCCTCGCCGCCTCATGACGAGGATCGTCGTCAGGACGTATTCGAGGACATGACGGAAACCGACCTGTTGCCGGTACTCCTGGCGGAAGCCAACCAGGGCGCGGCTCTCATCCATTACCAGGGCCACGCCAACCAGTATCTGCTCGCCCATGAGCAGATTTTGGAGGACATTGCCAACTCGAGCTATTACCGCACGGATTCAGCCAACTGGGACAACGCGGGCAGACCGTGGTTCTTCGTGGGATTGGGCTGTCACTTCACGGCCTGGACCCGGGACGGTTCGGATGAGACCGCTCCCCAGGATGTCCCGTCCATCGGTGAGAAGTTCCTGTTTCGTGACGGCGCCGGTGCGGTGGGCACATACGGCAGCGGGGGATTCGAGTACCTGAGCCCCAATACGGTCCTGGTGCAGAAGCAGTTCGAGCAGATGCTCCAGTACACGCCTCGAGGTGAGATCACCGGTGAGGCACAGCGTTCCCGCTGGCTGATCGGAGAGATCCTGCTGGCCGGCGAAGGCGCTTTCCTGGCCTACAATCCGACCAGCAACAAGTACCGTCGCGCAGTGGCCCAGTACACCCTGCTCGGCGATGCCCTGATGGTCATCGACGCCGGTCCGCCTAGAGCCGAAGTGAGGCTCGACGGAGATCTCCTGGACGATGGAGCCGATCTGGCGGCCGTCGATGCGGGCAACGAGCTGCTCCTGACAGTCCGGGCTTTCGATGAAGCGGGTGTCGACAGACTCGTGGTGACCGGATCGGACGGTGCGGACCTCTCGTCGCAGGCCGTCGGTGGAACCATACCCGACACAACCAACGACCAGCGCGCGGCCTGGGACGTGACCCTGCCCGTCGAGCCGCGTGACTACAGCGTTACCTTCAAGGTCTACGATACGGCAAGCGCCGGCAATCATTTCGCCCTCACGGTGGACCTGCCCATGGCGGTGACGCTCATGTACGATGGCGAAATATTCGTCGCCGGCGAGACGGTCTTGCCCGGTGAGGGGGACTGGGTGTTCACCGGCAATGTGGTTACAGCCGCCTTCATTGAACCGGATGCCGTGTTAGGTCTGACGGGTCGCAACGTGACGTTGTCGAGTGTCGCCGTAGCGCGCGTGGACGAACACACGATGAGCTTGGCCTTCACGGCCCGTGGGGCCGGGAGTGGTATGCCCTCGGTTGTCCTGTCTGTCGACGGGTTCGACACCGAGATCCTCCTCGACGACGAGATCGTCGTTACGGCGGACGGTATCGAGTGCCTACTGGCGTTTCCCAACCCCGTATCCAGCGGCACGCGATTCCTGTTCCAGACGGACGCAGTCGATGCTCCCGGGCGGATCCTGATCTACACGGTGGCGGGTCACATCGCCAGGGAAATACAGGTTCGTGCTTCCGATTACTCGGGTGACGGAAGTGTGATAGTCTCCTGGGACGGTCGTGACAACCAGGGCGACGACCTGGCCAACGGCGTGTATTTCTATCGTGTCGACTTGTCCACCCCGTCCGGCAGCGTGTCCAGCGACATGCAACGTCTGGTGATGATGCATTGAGACCCTCATATTTTGCGTTGATGCGCGTAGCGCCGCTGCTTCTGCTTCTGGCCGTTATGGTATCGCTCGAAGGTTGCGCCGCTCGCAACCGGGGGCCGGTCGTACGGACCGATGCCCCGGCTGTCGAAGACCGGCGTCGCGCGATCGAGGATGGCGGACCCCGTCTGCTGCGGATCGGCCTGGTCAACAAGGCCGAGGCCCTGACCCTGACCCTCGACGGCGAGTGCCTGATCCTGGAGGGGGCCGGGCGCCGTCGAGTCGATCGGCTGTCTGCGGGTGAGTCGATCCGGATCGAGGCGGCCGGCAGCGTGTTGGTCTGGCGCTCGGGCCGACGCACGGGCCGTAGCGGCGATTACCTGTTCATCCAACCCGTCGATCCCGCGTCCACGGTGACCTGGCAGGAAACACCCTATCCGGGTGAACTGCGAATCGACATCCGCGACGACGGGTT
>DAOVZQ010000408.1 GCA_030635025.1 bacterium | reverse complement strand
TGTTCTCCTATCCTGATGCAAGAGCCGGGTTCGGCAAAATCTCGAAGCCGGAACCCCGATATGGAAATGCAGGAGGAATGACTCGATGAATCGCTTCCAGGTCTTATTGGCGACAGGCTTGTTCATAATGATCTGCGCCGCAGCCGCGACGGCCCAGTCCGACGTGATGTGCTTCTGCGTGGACGACGAATCGGCGTCGACCTGCGGCGGCAACGTGGATGTGCCCGCATTCGGGCAGCAGACCATCTACTTCTGCGTCATCGATCCCTCGCAATCCATGGTCGTGGCCTGGGAGGCCTACATCGAGGTAGTGGGCGAGGAAAACATGTCGGGTACCTGGACGGTTCTTGGCGAGAATGCGATCAACTTCGGTTCGGGTACGGAATTCTTGGTCGGCTCAGGTCAGAGCCCGTTGCTCCCCAACGGCGCCAACGTCATCCCGCTGCTCTCCTTAACGGTTCTGACTTTCAACGAAGATCCGATTCGCTTCTACCTGCATCCCTTGCCCGACTCTGTCGAACTGCCCGACGTTCCCGGCTATGCCTCGGCCGCGACCATGTCCCATCCCTGCAACCCTTGCGGCGCCGAAGACTTCCCCGCCTTCTCCATCAACGGAGCTCTTGAAGACGAGGCGCGGGCCTGGGGCGAGGTCAAGTCCATCTACGGAAATTGATGACCCGCGAAACTCACGACTATGAATGACTACGATAAAGCCTACGGCGCCGACTCCGACTACTTCGGACACGCGTCGGCCCCCCTGCTGGAGCGCTTCACCCACATTCTGAAACCCCACGGCCGCGTGCTGGACATCGGTGTGGGGCAGGGGCGAAACGCGTTGCCCCTGGCGGCGGCCGGCATGCGCGTGACGGGGATAGACCCCTCCGCCGAAGCGATCGCACAGACGGGTCGGCTGGCGCTCGAGGCCGGACTCACGCTGGAGTTGCGGCAGGGCGGGGTTCTGGACTTCGCGCCGGATGAACTCTTCGACACGGTCCTCTGCTTCGGGCTGCTGCAAATTCTCTCCAGACCCGAAATCAACGAACTGTTTCGTCGAATCCGCGATTGGTCAGCCCCTGACTCGATTCTGCTGCTGGTGGCCTGGCACGAGAACGATCCGTCCCGTGAAAAATACCAGGGCATCTGGGAGCCGGTCGGACGGCACAGCTTCCGCAGCCCGGACGGCACCCACCGTACCTACCTGGCGCACGGTGAAATCCTTGATCTGGCAAAAGGCTGGGAAGTTTTGCACCACGAGGAATCCATGGGCCCCGGGCACAGTCATGGAGATGGAGCAGAGCATTGGCACGGCAATGTGGAGTTTGTGGCCCGGCGGGTATGAGCCTGTTGGATCGATGCGGGATCAGTCTGAAAAAAGTTGCCGGGAGACGCCCGCTGTCCCTCGCCCAAAGGACAAAACTGATATGGCGTCTCCCGACTATAGCGGGAGGAAATATTTAGCTAACCTACGTTGTTCTTTCCGACGCCCCATTTTGTTAATTATCAGGAAACCCCCCACATCACAGTCCGTCTATCCCCTACCAATCCCCATGGCGCCGATCCTTTGCACGATTTAGATGAAAAATAAAAATCAGTCGACGATTCCTGATATACTGACCAAGCCAAGACGATATGCCTCAAGGGGAAAAGGAGAATCACATGTACGAGAAAGTGGATCCAGGCCATCAGCCCGCAACGGCGACCGATGAGCAGCCCAAGGACATGGCGTGCACCTGCACCTGCTCATGCTCTTGTAACTGTGCGACTTCGGATCAGGCCTCGACCGAAAGCGGAAGGCTGCAGAGAAGCATGCCGAACGATATGCAGATCGAAGCCATAACACCGACGTGATGTTGAGCGGCCATGTCATCTCCATTCTGTCACGTCTTCAAACATGACGACGCCCCTTACCTCTACGATGTGAATTCGGGTGACGTGTTCGCGATCGACCCGGCCACCGTTGCCGCACTGGGTCGAGCGGGGCCCATGGTCACCGATGAGCAACTGCACGACGCCCGGCGTCGTATCGACGAGGCTCGCGAGTCGCAGGGCCTTTTCCTTTCGCACCGTCCCACAACACTGTCCCGATGCTCCGCTTGCCACGACCCGCGCGCCTACGACGGCCGCATCCAGCAGTTGACGCTCTCGATCACCGAACAATGCAATCTGCGCTGCGGCTACTGTCTTCACGGCAACGGCCTCGACTGGGTGCGCCCCCATCGCGAGGGGGCCATGTCGACCGAGATGGCCCAGGCTGCCGTGCGTGAATTTCTCCGCCGCAGCCGCGATGTCGAAACACCATCGATTTCCTTCTACGGTGGCGAGCCGTTGCTGGAGTTCGATCTGATTCGCGAAGTCGTTGAACTCGTGCGCCGGGAGGGGGCGAGCGCCGACTACAGGTTCGTTATCGATACCAACGGTACCCGCCTCCCCGGCGATGTCGTCGATTTCGTAGTGCGGGAGAGAATACAACTGCAGATCAGCCTGGACGGTCCCGCCGACCTGCACGATCGCCATAGGTGCTTGCGCGGCGGCGGTCCGACCCACGCCATGATCGTGGACGGAATTCGGCGACTGCTGGAAGCCTCGCCGGACGCACATGAGTTGATCCGATTTCAGGTCACCCTGGCGCCGCCGGGCGGACTCGAGCGGGTCGGGGCATACTTCGCGGACTTCCCGCCCTATCGCGAGGCGGGATGCGACGCAGCGCCGATGGTCGGCGCCAACGTGGCGGATTTAACGGGGGCGGACCTCGATGGAATGGGTCTCACCACAGGGGACATGGCGTTTTTCCGCGAGGACCTCGAGGCGGCCCGACGTCGATACGTGGAGATGCGCCTGGACAGGGACAGCCACGGCCCGGACCCCATCCTGAGCGCCCTGTTCGACGATGGCCTGATCTCTTTCTACCACCGTTCGCACGCGCCCCTGGGCGACGCCGTTTCGCCGGGGGGATGCTGCAGCCCGGGACAGCGTCGTCTCCACGTGCGCGCCGACGGCGCCTATCAACCCTGCGAACGTGTGGGGGACGGGCTGAATATCGGACACGTTGACGGCGGACTCGACCTCGTCGCCGTGGACCGTCTTTGGGAGCGGTTCACGAACACCTTCGGCGAGCAGTGTATGGAGTGCTGGGCGTGCCGTCTCTGTTCGCTCTGCTTCACGACGTTGGCGGAGACATGGGATCAGGGGGAGATGTCTCCATCGTTAGCCGCGGCCTGTTGCGACGCGGCCCGGGACCGACTGGAAAACACCTTGCGCACATATGTCGAACTCGTGGCCGGGGATCCCCGCAGCCTCGACTTCCTGAAAACGGCTTCGGGCAGTTGATGC
>DAOVZQ010000478.1 GCA_030635025.1 bacterium | reverse complement strand
CGAGGAATTGATTCCCCTGGCAGAAAAGCACGGCCTGAGGAAAGTGATTGATCTCCGCGGCCGGTTCGTCGGCCTGAGCGATCACGAGATATATGCGTGGGCCTACGAGCAGTATTTCGACGCGTGCAGCAAGGATCTCCTGATCTACATGGGCGGTCCCGCCGGCAGCATCATGAAGCCGGGCGTGGCGGATCTCGGCATCCGCCTGAAGGCCTTCTTCACCGACGCCTCCACAGATCCGGCGGACACGCCGGAGTACGAGTTCGCGAAACGGGTGTTCAGCGGCATGAACCCGATGGCCGTGGTGATGGGCTGGCACTCGTACAGCAAGGATCTGGAGGCGCAACATGTGACGCTCGCCTCCAGCCGTGCCTTGCGTGTGGAGGGATTGCACTCCCTGCCCAACATGAGCTTCAACCAGCAGATTCCGCTGTCGCCGGGCTATCGGTTTAGGAACAATCACCGGGTCGAACCGGACAGGGACTACGTGCCGGAGAAGAAGACGTACATCGCCTGCATCCAGACGGATTGCCTCGGATTGGGGGCATGGACCGAACCGGGTCGCGGCGAAATCCCCTATGCCTGGGAAGTCACCATGAACTGGTCGTGGCTGGCGCCGGCCATGCTGCAGTTCATCTACGACACGGCCACGCCGAACGATTTCTTCATCGGCGCGCTCTCCGGCCCCGGTTACATGTATCCGAAAGCGATTCCCAGGGAGCACCTCCCGGACGTCATTGCGGAAGCCGGTCGTCTGATGAAGGTGCTGGATCTGAACATATTCGAGACCATGGATCACACGTCCTACTGGCAGACCGACGGGGTGGATGACGATCTGACCGAAGCGGTCGTGGACGCCTATTACAGGGGCATGCCCGACGCCATCGGCTTCGCCAACGGCTATCGTCCCGGCCACACGTTCGCGATCAAGAATGACGTCCCGTTCCTGTCGTTCGACTATTATCTGTCGGAGAGCCGGGACGAGGACGAGGCCGCCACGGACCTGGAGGAGCTGGCCAACCTCAACGCGAACCGACCCTATTTCCTGCTGATGCACGTGCGGGAGTTCAGCGACATCCAGCGGGTAGGCCGCATCCTGTCGAAACTGGGTCCGGATTTCGAACTCGTGCCGCTGGATGTCTTCATGAAGATGGCCGGGAGCGATCCTACGTTCACGACACGATATGCCGACTAAGGGTCGTGTCTATTCAATACTCCATCTGCGTACGATCTCGCTCCAATCCTGACCTGGATTCTCATCAACTCACCAGGGAGTGCGCGACCGGTGTGCCTCCCGTTTATTCCGTCCGGCCCGTGGAATAAGCAGTTAGGCGACACGAACGACTCCCGTGCCTGAGAAGGAGATTGCGCAGAGAGGGGACTTGCAGCGGTTCGCATACTGTCCCATAAGGGGTACCAATCAAGAAAACCGGTCCTTAGGGGCCGGTTTTTCTTTTCCTATCGATCCTGATCAACCAGATGTCTACAGTACTGGGGGAAGTCCAGACATGGCTGCAACACCGGCTGCGGGCTCGATGAGTGAGCGTTGCATAAGTGGTGAGTATATATTATCCCAGTGTTGTCGTATGAGTTCGTCTTGGCTCAGTCTGGAGAAGACCCGACCTTGAATACCATTCCAAAAGTACTCTTGATTGCCGCTGTGCTAGTCGTCACCGCCACATTCGTACTGATCGGCTGTGCTTCGACGCCCAAGTCGGCAACCGATCCCGCCGTCATCTCCGGTGAGACACGTATTTACGAAGTCTTCGGAATGGACTGCCCCGGTTGCCACGGCGGCCTGGAAAAACTGATCGAGGCTATTCCGGGGATCGCCACTGCCACGGCATCCTGGCAGGAGAAGCGTCTAACTCTGACGATCGTTGAGGGTGGCGAGGTATCCGACGACACGGTTAGCCAGGCCATCGCCCGTGCCAACTTCACTGCTGGTGAACGTCTACAATGATGACAATGAAACTGCGGCAAACGAATTTCTGGGCGTTCCTGTTATTCGTGATCTTCGTAACTGGCACCGCGACGGCCGCCATCACCATCGACGCCGGTCTTACCCCACCCGAGGGGCGCTGGATGGTGCGGACCCAGTTGCGGATTATGTCCCGTCAGGCGCCCGAAGGGATGGGTGACGCGAGCATGGACCGGCTGATGGTGCCGCTCGTCGTCGTGCATGGCCTTCGGTCCGGTTTGACGGTCGGAATGCGCCAGGTCTTCGACTCTCGAAGCATGACCATGAACGGTATAGAAA
This sequence comes from bacterium, assembly GCA_030635025.1. Taxonomy (GTDB): domain Bacteria; phylum Krumholzibacteriota; class Krumholzibacteriia; order LZORAL124-64-63; family LZORAL124-64-63; genus JAHIYU01. The sequence continues at coordinate 493 of DAOVZQ010000478.1, read as the reverse complement.
CCACCCAGTCCGGGTTGAGCGATCTCTACCTTTTCGCCAAGTACAAGGTCCTGAGGATCAACACCCGCAACTACACCATCGGCATCGCTCCGATCCTGGGGGTCGAGCCGCCGACCGGTGCCGACGGCATCTCCAGCGAATCGTGGGATCTCAACGGGGGTCTGTTCATTTCCGGGCGGGCAGGCACCTGGGCCAAGGCCATGAATCAGGGAGCAAGTGAAGGCGCCATGGTCACCGTCGCGGCTTGCAGCTTCGAACCAGGTGACGAGGTGATCGTGGACCTGGCGCTCTCCAGACAGATCCCGATCGGTGATTCCGGCGGGGTCGCCCTGGCTCCGGTGCTCGAGGTGACCTGGAGAGATACCAGCCCAAACGCCAGCCATGGCGTGGACCTTCCCAACAGTGGCGAATCGGTGCTCAGCCTGGCTCCGGGTGTTAAGTACACTGTCGGCGATCTGATCATCGAAGGCCTGGTGCGCTTCCCTGTGGACTG
>DAOVZQ010000135.1 GCA_030635025.1 bacterium | reverse complement strand
GTCCTTCTCGTCCTCGGGGATGATGAAGCCGTTGCCCGCAAATTCCTCGCCGAACTCCTTCAGGCGCGGGAACGGGTCGTGGCAGGTGGTGCAGGAAATCTTATGCCGGCGTGCGAAGGCGGGTACGGCCCCGGCGTCGACGGGAATCAGGGTGACTGTGAAGATGATCAGCGCAAGGGTCGCGAACAGTGTTTTGCGGATGGACATGACGGCTCCTCCTATTCGTAGACTTCGATCCAGGTGGATGCGGTATTGATCACGATGGTCTCGGTTTCGTCGTCGGGCACGTTCAGGAATTCGGCGACCGGCTCCACGAGCTTCTTATAGTTGAGGGTGGCGGTGAAGACGACCCGGCCCTGCGCGATGTCGTCGGGCAGGGTCCAGGTGAAGGTTTCGATCTTGGTCTCGCGAGGGCCGATGCGGTAGTCGACGCCCAGCGAGGACGTATTCCATTGCTGGATGGTCATCCGTCCCTGGGGATCGAAGTAGGGCATGCGGAAGATGCGGTCGCCCACATCCATGTCGTCGCCCGACACACCGTCGCGCTGGACGCCCGCGAAGTCCGGGATCTCCTTGGCGATGCCCATGTCCTGATAGGCCAGCGTCTCGGCGGCGATGGTGTATTCCTCGCCTGCGAAGCCCTTGGCGTCGACCGGTACGTGATAGGTCTTGCCCTCGCTGTCGGTGGCGGTCACGTGCAGCCAGAGGATACGGTCTTCAACTGAGCCGGTCGGTATCTTGTGGCCGGCTTTTCCGTTGAAGAGCTGCACCTTGATCACGGCCGAGCTGTCCCACTCGGTCTCGCGTTCCTCGGGGTGCATGCGCAGTTCGATCGCGCCCTTCAGTTTGCCCTCGTCGTGGGCGCCGTGGAAGAGGTGCTGGGCCACCAGGTCTGGTTCGGACATCTTGGCGTTACGGCCCATGGCCTTGGGCATGTGGCACTGCTGACAAGGGACGCCCTGTTCCGCATACGGACCTTCGGACCATTCCAAGTGAGTGGACTTGACCCAGATCCCGTACGGGCTCATCTCGTTGTGGCAGGTGCCGCAGAAATCGGCCGTCTTCAGAAATTCATTTTCGACGGTGTCGTGGTGTGGTGAGACGAGGCCGGGCTTAGGACCCTGCTTCATGCGACCCGGTTCGCTGATCCAGTTGAAATTGTAGGGTATGTCGCCCGCGAAACCGGTGATGGTGTGACAGAGATCGCAGGAGACGCCTTCGTCGGCTCGCGATCCGGAGCCGGGCGGCGGCGGCGGCACGTCGCCCGCCAGGAACGACAAGGGCGCGTGGCAGCCGTTGCAGCCGGCCTTCACGCCGGCGACCTTCTCGTCCTTTTCGGCGTGGGGGATGGCCAGTTCGAAGTATTCGATCTCGTCCCAGTGATGGACATAGGCCTGTGACATCATCGCCTGGGTCCATTGCTGGTAGAAGTCGACGTGGCAGGCGGCGCAGACTTCCGGCCGTTCGTAATCGTCGTAGCTGCGGGTGCCGAGGGCGTCCTCGCCGGCCGGAATATCGGCCACGGCCGCCGAGACCAGGGTAGACAGGAATACAAGAATGAGCGCGAAGCGCATGACTGAACCTCCGGACGGGTCGATAGGATAGCTGCAGTCTCCAAGGGCGGACCCTAGCAGTCCTCTTTAAAGCGGTCAATGTCCGGGGCAACATTCGGGGGCGTAAAGCGTAGTGATAAAACCCACTACGTCGGTAGGCGACACGTGGAGTCGGGGGTGCGGGCATGGATTATTCGGATTACTTGGAACCCATCATATCGATTATATGTATTCCCGTTCGTTCCTGCGACGCAGATGATCCCATATCCAAACACTGATCACTCGAACTGTGGACACTCCCTGACATGCCCCTTATATTCGGCCGGTCATGACCAACATACTCACAGGCATAGGCACCTTTTCGCTCAACGCCCTGCAGAACGCGGGGCGCGGCAGCATGCTGCTGCTCGATATCGTCATGCAGATGCCGCAGATGTGGCGCATGCGCAAAGAGATCTCCAATCAGATGCACATCGTGGCCGTGGGCTCGATGCCCCTGATCATCACCACATCGATTTTCGTGGGTGCCGTGACCGCCGTGCAGGCCGTCTACCAGATGCAGGCCTACGTACCCATGAAGTTCCTGGGCACGGTCATCTCGAAATCCGTCTTCATCGAACTGGGACCGGTGCTGGTGGCGCTGGTTGTCGGTGGACGTCTCTGCGCCAACTACGCCGCCGAGTTGGGCACCATGAAGGTGACCGAACAGATCGACGCCCTGGAGATGCTCGCGATCGATCCCATGCGGCACCTGGCCATGCCGCGGTTCGTGGCGACGTTCCTGATGATGCCGATCATTACGATCTTCGCCGACGCCATCGCCATCTTCAGCGGCTACCTCGTGTCGATCGGCACCATGGACGTGACCGCCAGCACCTTCAAGGAGGGCCTGCTGGCCTTCTTCGAGATGAAGGATCTGCTCAGCGGCCTGATCAAGGCCTTCTTCTTCGGCGCGATCATCGCCATGTCGGGACTCTTTTTCGGACTGAACACGCGGGGCGGCGCCGAGGGCGTGGGCAACGCGACGATGATGGCGGTCGTCGGCAGCTGCGTGAGCGTGTTGGTGGCGGACTACTTCCTGGCCACCATCCTCTTCCAGATCATCTTCGGGGACTGACATGGAACGCTTGCACGACATACCCTTGCCCGACTTCAGCGTGGACGACCCCGCGTCCAGCGACGGCATTGTCCTGCAGGGCCTGACCAAGACCTTCCAGGATCGAAAAGTGCTCGACGGGCTCGACTTCACCATCAACCGTGGCGAAACCGTTGTGATCATCGGACGCAGCGGCGAGGGCAAGTCGGTCCTGCTCAAGCATATCGTGCGGTTGCTGACGCCCGAGATGGGGCACGTCTGGATCGACGGCGAAGAGATCACCGACATGGGTAAGCGCAACCTCTTCGAAGTGCGTAAGCGTTTCGGCATGCTCTTCCAGGGTGCGGCGCTTTTCGACTCGCTGACCATCTGCGAGAACGTGGGACTCGGCCTGAAGTGGCAAGGTGGTCTTTCCGAAGAGGAGATCCACGAGCGTGCCTGCACCTGTCTGGCGCAGGTGGGGCTGAGCCAGGTGGAAGACAAGCTGCCGTCGCAGCTTTCGGGCGGCATGAAGAAACGAGCGGGACTGGCGCGCGCGATCGCCATGCAGCCCGACTACATACTCTACGACGAGCCCACGACCGGGCTGGATCCGATCACCTCGGACGCCATCAACGATCTGATCCTGCAACTGCAGTCCGAGCTCAACGTGACGTCGATCGTGGTCACCCACGACATGGCCAGCGCCTTCAAGGTGGCCGATCGCCTCGCCATGATTTCGACCGGAAAGATCATCTACGCCGCGAGTGTCGACGAGACCCGCGACACGGACCACCCGATGGTCCGCCAGTTCATCGACGGGAGCGCGCAGGGTCCGCTGGACGTGTTCTAGCGGGCGCCGCGCGGCGCAAGGGGAGTGCCCATGGGCAGCAAGAAGGAAATACAGGTCGGTATCACCGTCATCCTGTCCCTGATCATCCTGATCTGGGGCACCCTGTGGTTCAAACAGATCCGGTTCTCGGGCGGGGTGGACCGCTACACGGTCGAGTTCACCACCGTCGGCGGTCTGCAGGGCGGCGATCGCGTACAGGTGCGCGGCATTCGCCTGGGCGCGGTAGAGAACTTCGCCATCGAGGGTGACGTGGTGCGCGTTCGTTTCTACGTGGACGAGAGCGCCGGCCTGCGCCAGGACGCCAAGGTGACCCTCTCCAGCCAGGGCATTGTGGGTGAGATGCTCTTGGAGATCCTGCCCGGCGAGGGCGAGCCCGCCCCCGATGGCTTCGTCTACCAGGGCAAGGTCATGCAAGACATGAACGCCATGATGAACGAAGGCGCCGCAACCCTGGTCGACGCGCGCGAACTCACCAAGGAGATCACCGCCTTCATGGCCGAGCTGCGCGGGGACGGCCGGCTGGGCAATATGGTCGACGAGACACGCGGCGTCATGAGTACGTTGAAGACCACCACCGAGGAGATCGCGCCCGACCTCAAGACCCTCGTCGCCGATCTGTCCGAGACCACCAACGCCGTTCGCGCGGCCGTGGCCGGTCCCGACAGCCTGCTGACCGGCACGTTGCAGGGCGCCGAGGCCGCCATTGCGCGGGTCGATACCCTCACACAGCAACTGACTCGCGCCACGATCCTGTTGACCGAGATGCTCGTGCGTATCGAGGCGGGGGAAGGCAGCGCCGGGCGTCTGTTGCATGACGACTCGTTGTACGCCCAGGCGGAGTCGACGATCGTTGCGGTGCAGGATCTGGTGGCGGATATGAAGGCGCGGCCTAAGCGGTATTTCCATGTGAGTCTGTTCTAGGGGGCCCGTCTCGGTGTCTTCCTGAAAAACCGGCTACCTCCACGCACAAGGTCCACCGGGAAAACCCCGGTGGGCCTTGTGCGTGTCCTCGCGACGGTTTTTCAGGTACGACTCGGGATGGAGGGGCTCGGGTTGCCCACGATCTGTACAAGTGGTATGGTCGGAGATCTCATCAATCGGTATTGATCGGAGGGATCATGCGCCGCTTGTTCTGGCTTCCGCTGGCCATCAGCGTTATCGCATCCATCGCCGTCGCCGGCGACTTCACCACAGGCGAGACCACCATCACCCGCCTCTCCGAAGAGGACCGCGCCGCTATGATCGGCGGCCTGCGTTTTCCGGAAGGACCGGTGTTGGTGCGAACATACGAGCCGTGGGGCGCGCTTCCACCCGCCCTTGACTGGCGCGACACCCCGGGCGGTTCCTACGTCAGCAATGTGCGCTGGCAGGGAGTCTGCGGCTCGTGCTGGGCTTTCACCGCCATGGCGACTTTCGAGTCCATGTTGATGATTACCACCGACACGCCCGGCATTGATCCGGACCTGTCCGAACAGTACATCCTGTCCTGCAATTGGGACGCGGGCAACTGCAACGGCGGCTGGCTGGAGGGCGCCCTCGAATTCCTGCGCCTCGCCGGCGCGCCGACCGAGGCCTGTTTCACTTACATGGGTGACGACCAGATCCCCTGTCGTGAGAGCTGCCACACCACTCTCGACCTGCTCGAAAAAGTCGACAACTGGTGGTTCGTCACCGCGGGCATCGCTGACCAGACGATCATCAAGACCGCCCTGCAGGACGGTCCGCTGTCGGCCACACTCATGATCCACGACAACTTCATGGGTTACACCGGGGGCATCTACGACGCCTACGGCAGTCCTGACACCGGCGACGGTCATACCATGTTGCTCGTGGGATATGACGACGCCCAGCAGTGCTGGATCGCCAAGAACAGCTGGAGCGACGGCTGGGGCGAAGACGGCTTCTGCCGCATCGCCTACGACGACGGCTGCGGCTTCGCGGCCTACACGCTGGCCTGCACCTACGATCCCCAGTGGGAGCCCAGCGTCGTCTGGTCCCCGGCGGAAATCACCGCCGGCGAACCTGTCACCATAACCTACGACGCCACCATGCGGCCCCTGATGGGACAATCAACCGTGCTGATTCACTGGGGCACCGACGACTGGCAGGGCGTCGTCGATACGCCCATGATCCAGATGGATGTGCACCTGTGGCAGGCCACCTTGACGCCACCGGCCTGGGCCCGTTCCCTGGAGTTCGTTTTCACCGACAACCTTTCCATCTGGGACAATAACGGCGGCGCCGACTGGATCGTGCCTCTGGCCGGAGCGGGTCCCGCCTTCGTGATGGACGGTCTGCTCGATCCGAGCGCCGTGCTCGTGGCGAGTTCCGGCACGCTGAACCTGTGGCGCGCCGCGGCCGGTTCGGAACTCTATCTGGCCGTGGAGGATCTGAGCGCGCCCCACTCGGAGGACCTCTTCATCCTGGTGGCTTCGGACACCTCGTCGTCGCGTCCCGCACCCTGGACAAAGTCGGGGCAGGTCGTGGCGTGGGATTGGTTCCTGGCGGCCGAGGTCGACAACGGATGGTCCGGCTGGTTCGACGATACGGAGACCGTGCAGGACGGTCCCGCTTTCCGCAGGGCCAACGGTGCGGTGCTCGAGGGCGTACTCGATCTTGGGGCGTTGCCGGCCGGTCGCGCAACGCACGATATCTGGTTGGCCGTGGGCGCCTACCTGACGCCCGCCGGCGGCGCCCTGATGCGACAGGCTCCGGCCGGCGACGGCGATCTGTCCATTTCGGCGGGAGAAATGTTCCACGACATCATCGTGCCGAACGAGTGGGTTTTGCTGGATGTGCAAAGGACGAGTGCCGGCATGGAAATCGCCTGGGAGATGGCCTTGCCCATGTTCGGCGAACTGAGTCTCACGGCCGCCTTCGGCGCTACGGGCTGGACGGTGCCCTTCACGACCACCGACGGGCTCTACTATGTCGGTGTGGACCGATCGGCCGCGGCTCGTGGGGGCGTCGCGATCACTTACCGCCTCCTGGGCCGCCGCGATGACGGTACTTCGTACATGATGGCCGAAGGCGTCGCGCCCGCACGAAGCGCGGGGCTGTTGCGGGTTGATCCCATTTACCCCAACCCGGCCAATCCCGGACTCGATGTGTGTTTCACACTGGCCCTGCCTGGACGCGTAACCGTACGGATCCTCGATGCGCGGGGCCGTCTGGTGGACACGCTTTTGGACGAACCCAGATCCGTTGGCACACATGAGGTGAGCTGGGATGGTCTGACGCGCAACGGATCACCCGCGGCCTCAGGCGTATACTTCGCCCAGGTCATCAGCGGTGATCATTCCGGGACGCGCAAGCTCACTCTGGCGCGCTGACGAGTGGGCAAGGAATAACCAGAAGACCAGGGCGCGGTGGCGGATCACCAGGCCAATGACAGTCCGGCCATAAAGGTAGCCAATTGTGGCTC
>DAOVZQ010000486.1 GCA_030635025.1 bacterium | reverse complement strand
GAACACGTCGCTATTCATTATGCCGTAAACGGCGTTGTTGAGCCAGGAAGCCTACAGCCACGCGGGGATCAGCAGCTCGTTCTGCTGCAGCATGACGTCGAGGGCCTGCTCGGAGGTCTCACACTTGGTGCCGGTGAAGGCCACGAACGTGCCGGGGAAGCGCCAGCCGGTGCCGGCCTGACTGCCCGTGGAGTAGGCCAGTCCGCGCTTGCTGCGAACCTCGTTGAACAGACGCGACGAAAAGCCGCCGCCGAGGATCTTGTTGGCGACCTGGATCGCCGCGTAATGCTCATTGTCGTTGCGGATGCCCTTGTGACCCATGAGCACCATGGACTGGGTCAGGTCGTCCTTGGCCGCCACGTTCACCGTACGCGGGAAATCGGGGGTCGCGGGATCGGCAGGCAACGGCGCGGAGGCCTTTTCCCAGCCGGCGAAGGTCGTCTCGATCTTCGTGATCATGTCCTGGATCTCGAAGTCGCCGATCACGACCAGATACATGCGGTCGGGATGGAAGAACATGTCGTGGAACATCACCAGATCGTCGCGGGTGATGCTGCCGATGGTGTCGTATTCCTCGACGCGGGCCAGCGGATGGTCGGCACCGAAGATCATCTTGGAGAACTCGCGCATGGCGATACCCATGGGCTCGTCGTTGCGACGGGAGATGCCCGCCTTCACCTGCGACTTGGCCAAGGTGATCTTGTCCTCGTCGAAGACGGGGTGCATGAGAATCTGGCCGAGGATTTCCAGGGCCTTGTCCGCGTCCTCGGTCAACGCCGAGAGATAGGCGCCGCCGGTGGAACCGCCGACCCAGGTCTCGACCGAAGCCCCCATGTTTTCGACGATCTCGTCGATCTCGTCGCCGGTCCATTTCTCGGTGCCGCCGGTACGAAGAACATCGCCGGTGACCGAAGCGAGGCCGGTCAGATGGGCGGGCTCGTAGATACTACCGGCCTGGATGGTCGCCGAGAGCTGCACCAGGGGCAGTTCGGTGTCCACGGCCAGAAAGAGGATCATGCCGTTGTCCAGCTCGACCCGCTCGTACGTGGGCATCTGGATCTCACCCAGGTCGGGATACTTGAATTTTTCCCAGGGCCGCTTGGCGGCGGACGCCTCGGGGGCCGTCACCGCGACGACCACAAGGGTCAACAGCAGCAGGGCCGTCGTCTTCAGAAGAAATCGCTTCATGGTCCATATCCTTTCTCTCCGCGCGATGCGCGGCGGGTATTAGTCGGCCTCGACCGTTTCGATGTAGGCCACGGTGCGATTGTTGGCGACGAAGACCTCGGCGGCGACGCGCTGGACGTCCTCCACCGTCACGGCCTCTATGTCCTCAAGCTGCTTGAACATGTCACGCCAGTCGCCGTTCAGGCCCTGAAAGGCGGCAAGTTGACGCGCCAAACCCAGGTTGCCTCTCAACGAGCGGACGTAGTTGGCCTTGGCCCGACGCTTGACGCCGTCGAGTTCCTCCTGGCTAACGCCCTCGTCGACCAGACGCTGGATCTCGTCGAAGATGGCCGCCTCGATCTCCAACGCAGTCACGTCCTTGGACGGTACGCCCAGGAAGGCCAACAGAGTCGGGTATTTGTTCGAGGGGAAACCTGCGAAGGAAACGACCTGGGCCGCGATCTTGTCTTCCTTGACCAGGCGCGTGTAGAGACGGCTGGTACGGCCCTGACCGATGATGTCGGCGATGGCCTCGTAGGTGGCGTAATCGTCATCCGCATAGCTACCGATGTGGAAGCCGCACATGTAGAAAGGCTGCGCGGGATCCTCAATGACGATGCGTCGCTCGCCCTTCTGCTCCGCCTCGACCGTATCCATGACGGGGGGCTCGGCGCCTGAGACGTCGGAGAAGTACTTCTTGGCCAGTTTCTTGACCTCGTCGAAGTCCACGTCGCCCACGATCGCCACTGTCATGTTCTTGCCCACGTACAGTTTGTCGTAGAAGGCCCGGCAGTCGGCGCGGGTGGCGTTCTGGATGTCGCTCATCCAGCCGATGGTCGAGTGATGGTAGGGATGCGCCATGAAGGCCAGGTTCTGGAACTGCTCCATGAGCATGCCGAACGGGCTGTTGTCCGTGCGCATGCGGCGTTCCTCTGTCACCGGACCGTGCTTCTCGGTATAGAACTCCCGCAGCACGGGATCGGACATGCGTGTGCCCTCGAGATAGGCCCACAGTTCCAGGCGGTTGCTCGGGAAGCTGTAGAAGTAGTTGGTGGCGTCGGTCCAGGTACCGGCATTCATGCCGCGGCCGCCGTTGTTCTCCACGATTTCGCCGAATTCGTTGGTGGCCACGAATTCACGGGCGGCGTCGCGGGCGGCGTCGAAGGCCGCTTCCAGTTCGGCCAGCTTGTCGGGATCGGCCATGTCGCCCTTGTTGCGCTCCACCAGGAGCGCGGCGAAGGTCTCATCCTCGACCTTCATGGCCTTGCGTTCCTTCTTGATGTCGGTAGTGCCGACCTCGGACGTGCCCTTGAAGGCCATGTGTTCGAGAATGTGGGCCATGCCCGTGTGTCCGGTCAATTCGTCCGAGCTGCCCACGTTCATGTAGGTGTCGAAGGAGAAAACAGGAACATCGTGCCGCTCGAGCACGATGAAGTGGATGCCGTTGTCCAGAGTGAACTCCTGGAT
>DAOVZQ010000241.1 GCA_030635025.1 bacterium | reverse complement strand
TCCACCGCGACACAACTTGACGTTGGTCACCAGGTATTCGCTCGGAATCCGCTTCCAGTTCCAGTCCATGATCTATCTCCTTCAGGCGGCGGGTGCGCCCAGCTGTCCCGGATCTCCGCCGGAGAGCAGGTAGATGACCGCCATGCGGGCGGCGACGCCGTTGGTCACTTGATCGAGTATCACTTGTCGCGGACCGTCGGCCACTTCGGAGCTGATCTCTACATCGCGGTTCATGGGGCCGGGATGCATGACGAAGCAGTCGGGCTTGGTCTGCCGCAGGACATCCTCGGTGACGCCGAATAGCAGGGAGTATTCGCGATTGCTCGGGAAAACCATCTGGCTCTGGCGCTCGAGTTGTATACGCAGAATGTTCAGCACGTCGGCGTCGGCCACCGCGCTCTTGAGGTCGTGTTCGACCCGTGCGCCCAGCTTGGCCATGGCGCCCGGCACCATGGTCGGCGGTCCGCACACGGTCACCTCGGCCCCCAGTGTGGTCAGACCGTAGATATTCGACCGCGCGACGCGCGAGTGTGAGATATCACCGATGATCGTGACCTTCTTGCCCTCGAGATTCCCCAGCCGCTGCCGCATGGTCATGATGTCCAGCAGCCCCTGGGTGGGGTGCTCGTGAGCGCCGTCGCCCGCGTTGATCACGCTCGCGTCCAGAACATTCGCCAGGTAGGCGGCGGCTCCCGGCGAAGAATGCCGCATGACGATCATGTCGACCTTCATGGCCTCGATGTTCTGGGCGGTATCGCGCAGGGTTTCGCCCTTCTTCAGGGACGAACTGGAGGCGGAGAAGTTGACGATATCCGCCGACAGTCGCTTCTCGGCCAGTTCGAAGCTGATGCGTGTCCGCGTGCTCGGCTCGAAGAAGAGATTGACCACCGTCTTGCCGCGCATGATCGGCACGCTGCGCACGGGACGGTCGAAGACCGAGCGGAAGGCCTCGGCCGTGTCGAGGATGGACAGGATCTCGCGCCGGGAAAGATCCTCCAGTCCGATCAGATCCTTGCGTCGCAGGGTCATCACTCATGCACCTCCCCGACCACGACTTCCTCGGCCCCGTCGAATTCGGTGACACGGACCTTGATAATCTCCCGCTGGGACGTGGGAACGTTCTTGCCCACGAAATCGGGGCGGATGGGCAGTTCGCGATGGCCTCGGTCGACGAGCACGGCCAGACGGATGGCCCGTGGCCGGCCCCAGTCCATGATCACGTCGATGGCGGCGCGAACGGTGCGACCGGTGTAGAGCACGTCGTCGACGAGAATCACGATCTTGTCCGCGACGTCTATGGGCACGTTGGTCTCGTTGATACGCGGGGCGGGGCCGATGGTCGAGAGGTCGTCGCGGTAGAACGTGATGTCGATGGCTCCCTGCGGAACCTTCTCACCCTCCACACGCTCAATAGCCTCAACGATCATGCCGGCCAGGGGCACACCACGGCGCTGGATTCCCAACAACACAAGGTCATCGGTCCCCTTGTTGGCTTCGAGAATCTCATGGGCGATACGCGTCATCGCCCGACGGACTTCCTTGCCGTTCATGATGTTGGTTTTTTCGACGAAGGTCATCTCGGCTGATCCCCTCTGGGGGCGCCGCCCGGACAGGGGATGCCGGGCCCAGGACATAAAAAAAGGCAGGGCGTCAACAGACCCATACCTGATTTGTTCCCTGGAACGCCTCCTTGTGGCCTCACTGGGCCGAATTAAAGGATGCTATGCGGTCTCGAGCGGATTCAATCTAGCAGACGGAGCGACCTGGAGCAAGGCCCGAGACGTTAATAACTGCTCTCAACCCCCACGTAGCCCCCGCAATTGCTCACGGGCCCGCTCCGCCCATACGGAGTCGGTATCCAGACGCAGGTACGCCTCCCAGGCGGTGACGGCCGACTCGATCAAACCCGCTTCGGTGAGCGACCGGGCCAAACCATAGGCCCCCTGACGGTGGTCCGGATCCCGGGCCAGCAGTTCCCGGAAGATTGCGACCGAGTCGCCGAAACGGGTCTGATAGAAGAGGCTGTTGCCCAAGGCCGCCAACACATCGACATCTTCGGGCCGGCGAGCCCATACGTCCAGGAGCAGGGCCTCGGCGACTTCGTTGCGGCCGCGTCGCAATTGAACCAGAGCCTGGTTGTAGCGGGCGTCGTCGAAGGCCGGATCTATGCCCAAGGCCTCGTCGAAGAATGTCTCCGCCGCATCCAATCGACCGGAAGCCAGGGCGTCCACTCCCTGGTTGTAGGGAATCCGCGCCCGGTAACGACGTTCGGCGCCCGCCCATTCGTCCTCGCTGAAAACCAGCAGCAAATCGTCGCCCACGGCCAGTCGATCGGGGTCGGCCAAGCCATTGCCCGCAGCGATCTCGGCGGCCCGCTCCGGGTCCCCGTAATAGAGTTCGGCCACCGAACGCAATGTTTCCCCAGGCGCCACGGCATGAACCAGGGTGTAATCCTCCTGGGCTCGCAGCGTATCCAGGCGCACCGCCTGGAGCGCCGGTCGTTTATCGCAACCCGCAATCAGGGTTACGGCGGCCAGGACAAGCACGGCTCCCGACTTGAACTTCACGACAGACTCCCTCGCGTGATGGCCTCTTCGCGGATCTCCCTCAGGGCCACGAGCATCTCGGCACCGTCCTCGGTATCGAAAAGCTTGCGTCGGATGGCCGCCGCGCCCGGAAAGCTCCGGAAATAACGGGCGACGTGTTTTCGAACCACGTTGGCCCCTGTCCGTTCCCCACGGTAGCGACAGTCCTCCTCGATGTGCCGGCGGGCCAGATCCAGAATTTCCATCATGGCCGGCGGTTCGTACTCGCCCATCCCGTCGACGGCATCCATCTGCTTGAAGATCCAGGGATTGCCGATAGCGCCGCGGCCGACCATCACGGCGTGGCAGCGCGTATGACGAACCATGTCTGCGTAACTCTCCCCGTCGACGACGTCACCGTTGCCAATCACAGGAATATCCAGGATCTCCACGAAATCGGCGATCCGGTCCCGGTCGGCCTGACCGGAAAATTTCTGCTGACGGGTACGGCCGTGGATCGTGACCCAGATACAGCCCAGGTCCTGCAGGGCGAGCCCCACCTCACGATAGTTGACGGAGTCTTCGTCCCAACCCGTGCGGATCTTGGCGCTGACCGGCACCGGGCTCTCGGCGATCACGGCCTTCGTGACTTCGATCAGCAAAGGGACGTCGGCCAACAGGGCGCTGCCACCACACTTCTTGACCACTTTTTTCGCCGGACACCCGAAGTTGATATCCAGCACGTCCAGGCGAGTGTTCCTCATCATGCGGGCCGCGCCGCCCATGAACTCGGGCTCGTTGCCGAAGATCTGCACACCGACCGGCGCGCGCTCCCCTTCGGAATCGATGAGCTGCCAGGTCCTTTCGCTGTTGTACGTCAAACCCTTGGCGGCCGTGAATTCACAGAACGACAACCCCGCGCCGTAATCGCGACAGATGTCGCGGAAGGCGCGGTCGGTCACGCCGGACATGGGCGACAGCACCGTGCGGACGTCGGCGAACCAGGGCGTGCTGGGCGAAATGCGTACGGACTTGCGGTCGAACATCTTCTTCTCCTGGCAAAGACCAGCACAGGATGGGCACACGATGGGCCGGGGTCAAGTCCGACAAGAGGAGCCGGCCTTGCGGCCGGCTCCCTCGACGTCTGGTATGGCTTCCGGATTAACGGTACATGGACTTGATTTCGCCCCAACCATAAAGGTCGTCGTCGTCCAGGGCGTCTTCCTCGTCGTACTCCATGGCCAGGGGCAGCGCCTTGTCGGAGCACTCCTGACGATTAAAAGCCCGCAGCATACGTTTGACGGCTCGACCCTCGCGGCGTTCCGCGCGTGTCAAATGTCCACAGAACCCGTGCCCGGCGAGGAATTGGTCGCCCGCCTCGATGGCCTCCTGAACCGAATTATCCATACCGGCGGCCACGTTCAACTTGGCGGCGATCAGGTGGCGGGCCAGTCGGATCTGCAGCTTGCGCGCCGGGACGTGCAGGAAGGCGATAAGCTCTTCGCGTGTTTGCGTCTGGGCTGCAACCATCAGACCATCCACGGGCCAATCGTCACCGTGACGTCTCCACCAGCCCGGGCGATGGGCGCAGACGGCCGTGCCGCCGCCGCCGCAATCGATGGTCTGTGTGAAGGTGCGGACCGAGTCGCCGTCCAAGGTGTAGGGCACCGTGAAAACGCCGGTGACCTCGTAGACACCCGTGTCGGCCAGATCGGATTCCCAGGCCTTGAATTCGTCTATGGCAACCACATCGGCGCTCATCCAGATACGGAAGAAGCCGGTACGTTCCTCGACCAGGACGCCGTCCTGGCTTAGGGAGACATCGTAGGTGAGATCGATGAACGGATTAGTCGAGCCGATCTTGACCCCACCAACAAGCGCCCAACCCTCGCAATCGGCGTTAGGTTCGAAACTGTCCCAACGAGCCGCGGCGTTGGCATTGACGGCGAACAGGAGAGTGGCAATGGCCAGAAGGCTGAATAGCACCTTGGTGTTCATGTGGTGGGTCCCTTCTAAATCATCAATCTGTGCGAAACAGGATTTAGTCTCCCCCTTCAAGAACATAATTATATCACAAATTATCTACCTATATCATCTTTTTAGTTTAAAGATTTCATTAAAAAGGGGGCCCGTGAAGGCCCCCATGATTCAGAATCGAGAGACGGATCAACGATAGATGGATTTGACCGTGCCCCAATCAACTATCTCGTTTTCGGACATGTCCTTCAAGTGCACATCCGCCTTGGTGGGGTCGGCATCGTAACAGTCGGTCTCATTGAAGCCCGCCAGCTCGTTCTTGATGGCCAGGGCTTCCTGCTTCAGGGCGCCTCGCGGCGAGCTGCCAAGACCGTAATCCGCCAGGAACTGGTTGCCGGCATCGATGGCAGGCTGGATGGAGGTGTCGGCCCCGTTCCAAACGTTGAGCATGGCCGCGATCAGATGGTGGGCCAGGATCACAGTCGCGTCGCCGCGCACGGGACGGCTCAGGATCTCGTCCAACTCCGCCTGGACGTAGTCAACGCCGCCGACCGCAAAATCGGCAAACGCCCAGTTCTCTTCGTGATTCTTCCAGTAGCCCGGCG
>DAOVZQ010000096.1 GCA_030635025.1 bacterium | reverse complement strand
GCGCTGGCCAGGTCGAGCCGACGCGATTGCACACAGGCCACGCCGCAACAGACACCGGCCAGGAGGATCGTCCCGACCCGCAGGAGGTTGCCGCTATGCAACGTCTCAAGCTCCTCGGGGGATTCGGTCAGGGCGAAGACAGCCACGACCACGCCCAGAGCTACCGTCAGCATGATTATGGCCGATACCACCGAACCGACCAGCGACGCCGACCACAGATCGCGGGCTTCGATGGGCAGAGCCATATCGAAACGGCTGCACCGATGCTTCGCCTTCCCCCAGGTCAGGTAGATCGCCAGCATCACCCAGACGCCGATCAGCAACGGGGTGTAGGTCATATGCCCGGTCTTGTAGACGATCAGGCCGTAGACGCCGGTGATGACCTGTGCCCCAACCAGCATGATCAGCAACCACGGCGCCAAACCGCGCAGGGCGACGTTGCGGGCGAGCAACGCACGCATCATGACGTCCCTCCCGCCAGTTCGATGAACATTTCCTCCAGGGGCAGCGGGCGACACTGGGCGTCGGTCAATTCGAAATTCTTGCGCAGATGGGCGCTGCATTCATCGGGCCCCAACTCGAAGACGGCCCGTACCGCGTCGGTGCGCTCGCGCACGCAGAGACAGCGTGGGTCAGCCAGGAGGCGCTCGCCGATACCGGGCATGCCGGCCGGCAACAGAGCCAGGCAGTAGCCTTCGCGAATGTCGTCCAGATCGCTGTCGATCCAGATCTGCCCGTCGTGCAGCATGAGCAGACGACTGGCCATGCGTTCCACGTCGTTCATGTAGTGCGACGAAAAGAGGATGGTTGTGCCGGTCTCGTTGAGCAGTCTGATGGACGTCTCGAGAAATTCGCGGCGCGCGTGGGGATCGAGGCCACCGGCCGGCTCGTCGAGAATCAACAGTTCGGGACGGTGGGCCACGGCGCAGAGCAACGCCAATTGACGAGCCTGTCCCTTGCTCAGCTTGCCCACCTTGCGTCCCGACGGCAGATCGAAACGGGTCAACAGATCCTGTGCCAGATCCTCGTCCCAGGTGGGGAAAAGGCCCCGGTGCACATCCATAACCTGGTTGGCGTTGAAGAAGGTCGGAAACGACTGGTCTTCGCTCACGAAGCCGATACGCCGCTTGATCTCGACCGTGTCGCGGCGCGGGTCCATCCCGAAGATGCGGACCTGCCCCTCCTGGGCCTCCAACATACCCATGGCGATGTGCAGCAGGGTGGTCTTGCCGGCGCCGTTCTTGCCAAGCAGACCGATGACCTCCCCCGCATCGACGGTACAGCTGCTGACGTCCAGGATAGTAACGTCTTTGAGTTAGGCCCGGCGTACGTCGTTGAATTCTACGATCCTCTTCACGGTTAGTCCTCCTCCAACAAATCGCGGAAAAGCGCTTGCGCCTCGGCGATGTCGATATCGAATTGATGCACCATCGACGCCGGCCCCTGCAGCGCATCACGGAGCTGGTCCGATTGGCTGCGGCGCAATTCCCTGGCGGCCATTTTCCGCACGATCAGGGGTTTGCCGGGGCGTCGCTCCAGCAAACCGTCGCGCACCAGGATGTTGTAGGCCTTGCTGATGGTCATGGGGTTCACTCCCAGGGGTTCGGACAGGGCACGGATCGACGGCAGCTCATCCCCCGGTCGCAGGATGCCGCCCGCGATCTGATAGCGTATCTGGTCCATCAACTGTCGATAGACGGGAACTCCGCTGTGGGGGTCGAGGGCGAAGGGCATCCGATAACCTCTCTCAGGGTCTTGGGTAGTGCATTAGTGTTATAATGCACTCATGCGCTCACGTCAAGACGCAACTTCGCGGGGGAAGTTTCAGATTTTGTTTGTTTGTGTCTGGATTGTTGTCCGGAAGGATGAGGCTACATCTACAACATGGAACCCGGTAAATATGTTGGGACGATTGGTCTTACAAGATCGATCAGGGCTGGAACAGGGCGGGTATAAAACGTCGTTCACACGGCAACGCCGAATCCCCACTACTGCCCAGCCCCAAATCGATCATCGACTCAACTGTTCAGGATGTCGTCCACCTCGTCCTTGTCCACGTCGGTCAGGTAGGGGATCCCGCTGATGTCGGCGCACTCGTGCGTCAGACAGGCGAGATCATCCCGCGAGATGTGCTCCAGTGAGAACTTTCGGGAGCCGCACATGAGCTGTCGCAGACCCTGGGCCAGTCGCTCGTAATAGGTGTAGAGACCGAGAGCTCCCGCGGGAATCTTCTCGAAGGCCTCGTCCCCGAGTTCCTTGCGCAAGTCGGCCGAGGTCACGAAGATCTCGTCCTTGGTGTTTCCGAAACGCTCGATATACACGGGAACCTGACTGTCGTCGATCGTCCGTCCGATCGTCTTGCCCACCATGGCCGCCGCGATCGGTGACCGGGCCATACCGATCAACTTCACGAACGGCGCACCGAGCGACAGTCCCTTGAAGATCTGGTCCTCGAAGGTGAAGCCGCCGGCCGGAGCCAGGGCCGGGATCTCGTGTCCCTTGTCGGCTAGGGTCTTTGCGAAATTGTAGAGCAGCGAATGGAGCTCGACGGGCGGCATGCCCCACTCGTTCATCATCCGCCACGGGCTCATGCCGGTACCGCCGCCGGCGCCGTCGACGGTCAGCAGGTCGAGCTTGTACTTGGTCGCGTAAAGGACGGCGCGCGCCAGATCGGCCGGCCGGTACGCCCCCGTCTTGAGGGAGATATACTTGGCGCCGGCCTGACGCAGTTCCTCCACCCTCGTCGCGAAGGCTTCTTCGCTGACCATTCCGATCCGCGAATGACGCTCGAACTCCTTGAAGGCTCCACGCTCGAAGGCCTTGATAACATGGGGATCGGTCGGGTTGGGCAGGACGACATAGCCCCGCTCGTAGAGCAGCTGAGCCTTTTTGAGATCGGTGATCTTCACCTCGCCGCCGATGTTCTTGGCGCCCTGGCCCCACTTGAGCTCTACCCAATCCACGCCCAGCTTCTCGATCGCGTATTCCTGCACGCCGAGACGGGTGTCCTCGATGTTGGCCTGGCAGATGATGGCCCCGTAGCCGTCCCGCTGATGATCCTTGAACAGGGAAACCCGGCGCTTGAGATCGACGGTGTCGACAACGCGACCGTTCTTGATAACGGACTGGGGATCCATGCCGACCACGTTCTCACCGATGGTCAGGCCGGTGCCGGCGAGGGCGGAGCCGATCGCCAGGCCTTCCCAGTTGTTAGTGGCGATGTTGGTCGACCCGATACCGGGAATGATCAGCGGAAGCTTGAACTTGATACCTTTATCGTGTCCGAACGCCACTTCGAGATTCACGGCAGGAAAGATGGCTTTGTCGCTGTCCGCTTCGATGCCATGGGCCCCGACGGCGGTTCCCATGATGCTGAAATGGCCATAGTCGACCGGATATACTTTTTCCGAGGCCGTGGTGATCACGCCGAAGGGCTGAGGGTATATCACCTCGTGTCCCCGATAGGCCGACTTGCCGATCTCGCACATGCCGATACACCCGTCCACACAGGTCACGCACATACCCGAGGAGGGCGTGATGGACCCTTCGGTCCTGTTCTTCGTCAACGTAGCCGCCGACGCGTTTATTCTTGAAAGTGGCGATGACATCGGGTCAACCTCCGTTGGTTAGTCCTTGTTTGTTTCGCAGTCAACACATGGGTTCATGTAGCACATCATGTCGTCGAACTCGGGCTTCTCCAGACAGGACGGACTCAGGTTCGCGCACCCGCCACAGATCGCCTTGTCAGGCTCGGTGTAGGTACACCGCAGTTGACAGGCGGGACAGACGTAGATGCAGCCGCCGCACAGCCGACACACATCGGATTTGATGTCGAAAGGAGTGCCGACGCTTCGGTCCTGGCCTCGTCCACGGAAGCCGATGGCCTTGGCCATCATCTGTTCCTCGCACATCCGCACGCACAATCCGCAGTTGATGCAGTCCTCATGCTCCTGACGAAATCGCTGCTGGCGAATGTTGTGGGCGGCGGCGAGATCCTGAATCACCTTCGACTGGGGGCAGGACGCCAGCAGAAGCTCCAGCACCATTTTTCGGGCCTTGACCACCCTCGCCGATGCGGTACGCACCTTCATCCCGTCCTGGGCGGGATAGGTACATGAGCTGACCAGTTTCGTCCGCTCGCCCTCCCCGATCTCGACCACACACAGGCGGCAGGCGCCGTAAGGCGACAGGCCTTCCATGTGACACAAGGTCGGGATGGGGAAGCCCAGGAATTTCGCAGCCTCAAGAAGGGTCATCCCCTCCTCGACGGAGGCGCGAAGGCCGTTGATTTCCAGCGTTATCATTCCAGTTCTCCCTGTGTGGTCTGGACCAAGGCTGCTTCTTCCTTGGGTTGGGTGAATTCGAGATCACAGCGTAGGCAGCGACGGGCTTCGCGCATGGCGGCGGCCACGGTCAGGGACAGTTCCACCTCACTCCAATCCTTCTCACGCTCAGCGGCGGGAATTTCCGGGACCTCGGGTCGGTCGGCCTCGGCCTGCTCATCCTCATCGAGCAGGACCGGTTCGATGTAGACATCGGGCAACAGGGTCCGACGCGGCGCTTTCGGTTCTTCACCGGAGAGCCAGCGCCCTATGACCTGGGCCGCCTGCTTACCGACCGCGATGGCATCGACCACGGTATTCGGACCCGTCACGACGTCGCCGCCGGCGAACACGCCCTCGCGACTCGTCATCAGGGAGCTCTCGTCGATCAGGAGGTTGCCGCTCGAACCGGCCTCCGGGATCGACGATGAATCGTCGTCTCCGGACATGACGCTCGGATGTTCGCTGATGGCTACGATCAGCTTCTCGAAGGGGAGTTCGACTTCCGACCCCTCGATAGGCACCGGGCGGCGGCGTCCATCCGCGCCGCGATCACCCAGACGATTCCGGATGACCTTGACGCCGGACAAGGAGCCGTTCTCGGTAAAAATCTCAACGGGGCTGACCAGGACCTGCAACTCGATGCCCTCGGCCAAGGCGGCCTCGATTTCCTCTTCGAAGGCGGGCATCTCTTCGCGCGTACGCCGGTACAGAATCGTAACTTTGTCGACGGTCTTCTGTCTCACGGCGACACGAGCCGCGTCGATCGCCGAGTTGCCGCCCCCGATGATCGCGACCCGGCCACGCGCCAATTCGTCCCCATGCAGATTGAATGCCTTGAGAAAACTCATCGCCGGCAATACGCCCTTGGAGTCCTCGCCCTCGAGCCCGAGCCGGCGGCTCTTGTGGGCGCCGGTGGCAATGAAAATCGCCTTGTAGCCGTCCTCAAACAGGCCGTCCACCGTTACATCACGACCCAGGGCCGTGTTGCAGTGCAACGCAACCCCGGCGTCGAGCAAGGCGGAGATTTCCTTGTCCAGGACTTCTCTCGGCAGGCGAAAAGAGGGGATACCGCTGACCAACATGCCGCCGGGCCTGTCGTCGGCCTCGAAGACGGTCGGCTGATATCCGGAGAGGGACAGATAATGGGCGGCCGAAAGACCTGCTGGGCCAGAACCGACGATCGCTACCTTGTCGCCCGAATCATGATCCTCTGACAATGGTTTCGGCGTGAACAGCAATGGATCCGCACGGTCGGTCACATAGCGTTTCAGGGCGCGGATCGCGATCGGCTGCTTGTCGCCGGTTCCACTGCGGCACTGGCTCTCGCAGGGATGCGAACACACCCTGGCGCAGACCGAGGGGAACGGATTGGCGGCCCGGATCGTCTGATAGGCGTCGTCAAGCTCTCCGGCCGCGATCTGGGCAACATACTTCCATACCTCGGTACCCAGCGGACAGGCGGCGGCGCACGGTGCGCCGACCAGATCCTTGCACACATACGCATCGCACCTCCCATCCTTGACATGGGCCTCATACTCGGCGCGGAAGTATTTCAACGTGCTCAGGACGGGATTGGGCGCGGACTGACCCAGACCGCACATGGTCGTGTCCCGCACGACGTTCGCGAGTTCCTCGAGCAAATCCAGATCGGCCAGCGTGCCTTTGCCCTTGGAGATGTCGTCCAGGATCTCGTACATGCGCTGGGTGCCCTTGCGGCAGGTGTAGCACTTGCCGCACGATTCCTCCTTGAGGAAGTTCATGAAGTACTTGGCGACATCGACCATGCACGTGTTCTCGTCCATGACGATCATGCCGCCTGAGCCCATGATCGATCCGGCGGCCGCCAGGCTGTCGTAGTCGATGGGCAGATCGAACATCCGCGCCGGGATGCACCCCCCGGACGGGCCTCCTGTCTGAACCGCCTTGATCTTCTGTTTGCCGGACGGACCGCCACCGATGTCGTAGATGATTTTCCCGATGGTGATTCCCATGGGAACCTCGACCAGGCCCGTGTTCTTGATCTTGCCCACGAGGCTGAACACTTTGCCGCCCGAGCTGCCGGCGGTCCCGGACTTCGAGTACGTCCTCGCGCCGATACGGAATATCAGGGGAATATTGGCCCAGGTCTCGACATTGTTGATGGCCGTTGGCTTGCCGTCGATTCCCTTCTCGACCGGGAAAGGCGGTCGCTGGCGAGGTTCGCCCGCGTGCCCCTCGATGGATCGGATGAGAGCCGTTTCCTCGCCGCAGACAAAGGCCCCGGCCCCCTTGACGATCTGTATGTCAAAGGAGAGCCCAGTGCCGAGGATGTTGTCACCCAGCAGACCGAAGTCGTGGCATCGTCGGAGCGCGATCGTCAGGTTCTTGATGGCCTGGGGGTACTCGTTGCGGACATAAACGATACCATTGGTCGCTCCCATTCCGAACGCCCCGATGATCATGCCCTCGATGATGCTGTGCGGGTTGCCCTCGAGGATGCTGCGATCCATATAGGCGCCTGGATCACCTTCATCGGCGTTGCAGACCAGGAACTTGCCCCCTCCACCGTCCTGCTGCGCCATGAAACCCCATTTGACGCCCGTCAGGAACCCGGCGCCTCCCCGTCCTCGCAGGCCCGACTTCTTGACTTCCTGGATCACCCAATCGGCATGCTGGCTCAACAGCACCGACTCCAGTGCTTCGTATCCACCCTGGGCCATATAATCGTAGATCCTGATCGGATCGATTTTCTGGTTCATCGCCAACAGGGATCGCTGCTGGTGCTTGAAGAACGGAATCTCGTCACAACTGTGGTAGACCTCGCCGCTGACCGGGTTGGCATATAGGAATTCCTCGACGTACTCGTCGGCGAGAACCGCCTCGATGATCCGGGGAACGCTGTCGAGATCGACCTTCGTGTAGAAGGCCTTCTGCGGTTCGGTCAGGATGAACGGTCCCATTTCGCAGAAGCCGTGGCATCCGGTGACCCGTATGGCGATTCGATCGAACAGGTCGTTCTCGATGATGTATTTCTTGACGATCCTCAGGAGGTCGCTGGCGCCGCCGGCCTGGCAGGCCGTACCGGCACAGACCACGAGACAGGGCTTCCCATTGTCTGAGTCCGTGGCGATCATGCTTCGCAGTTCACGCAATTCCATAACCGAGTTCAGTCTTGTCATGTCGCTACCTTTTTTCGGATGAGCGCCCTTGGTGAAGTGGTAACTCCGGCATCTGGTCAGGCCAGGTCCAGCATGTGACTCTTGCAGCCACGTCGTGAACAGATCTGAACCACTCCACCTTTTCGAACGATCACGGTGACCATCGGGGCGTCACATTCGGGACAGTTGAGGGGACCCTTCAACTCGGTGTGGCAATGAGGACAGAACACGTCGAGGACAGTGCTCATCGGAATGTCGTACTCGGACTCGTGGGTCGAGCTGCCGTACAGGGAGGACAACCGTAGCCAGCCGTGCTTCCGGCCGAAGGACACCGTGACCCGAACGGATGATACGCCGTCCAACAAGTGATTCGGATCCATGAGCGTGTGATTGCAGCGCGGGCAACTGACATTGACGGGAAAGATCCGCCGATCGCCCTTGATGTCGATCCGGTCGAGTCCATCGCGGGTCTTCTTAATGATCTGGGGCACCTTGACCTTGCCGACATTCGAAAAGTAGTGGCCGTCCACAACCACGATCGGCCCGAGAGCGCAGGCCCCCAGACAGTTGACGGCCTCCAACGTGAATTCCTTGTCCTCGGTGGTTTCGCCCGGTTCGATCCCGAGTTGTTTCGAGAGATCCTCGGAGACGACCGGCGCTCCGCGAACGTGACAGGCGGTCCCCATGCAAACG
>DAOVZQ010000112.1 GCA_030635025.1 bacterium | reverse complement strand
GCCTTTCTCGACCAGTTCGGCGGTTACCAGATCAACCGAGCCCAGCATGTATCCGTCGAGCATCGCCACGGCCCGGCCGATGACTTCGCCCGAGGGGATCGGGGCTTCGATCTTTTCCGGCAACTCATAACGGAACTCGATTTCGCCGCTACGATCCTTTTGAACGCCGACGACCAGGGACGTGGCGAAGGCCAGAGGCGCCCGCTTGCGCTTGCCGCCCTTGATGGCCACGGTCTCGTCGCTCGGCTCGCCGGCGGCGGAAACCAGCGTGAGCTTGGTGTATGCAGCGAAGCCGCGGGCCAGCAACCGCGTGGTTTCCCGGCCGCGGGCCTCGTTGGTCGAGGCGCCCATGACGACCGAAATCAGTCGTACGCCCTTCTGGGTGGCTGCGGCGGTCAGGCAGAAGCCGGCGTGGCTCGTATAACCCGTCTTGATGCCTTCGAGACCGCGGAAGTTGCCGACCAGCGGGTTCGGATTGGTCAGGATGAACTTGCCGTCGCGGAACGGTACCAGGTTGCTGACCGCCCACTCGAGCGCGATGGGGTGCTTGCTGATTTCGCGTCCCAGCAGCGCCATATCGTAGGCGGAGGAGCGGTCCGATTCCTGGCGCCAGGCCGGCGGCAGACCGTGTACGAAGTGGAATTCCGTGTCCAGCATGCCCAACTCCTTGGCACGCCGGTTCATCAGTTCAACGAAAGCGTCGACGCTGCCCGCGACGTGTTCGGCCAGCGATACGGCGGCGTCGTTGGCCGAGTGTATGGCCAGCGCCAGCAGCATGTCGTGGATGCTGAACGTCTCACCCTGCTTCAGGTACACCTGCGATCCGCCCATCTTGCTGGCCTTGGCGGAGACGGTCACCACTTCCTCGGACTTGATCTCGCCCTCGACGATCAGTTCGAGCACGATCAGCTCGGTCATCATCTTGACCATCGACGCGGGCGGGAGGGACTCGTGCTCGTTCTCTGCGTACAGCACTTCGCCCGTGCGTGCGTCCATGAGCAGGACGGCCTTGTAGTCGCCGGTAACCTCGCCCATGGCCGAAGCGAAGGGGATCATGAGGCAGGCGACGGTGATCAGCAGGGACAGAACAGCGACGGGGGCATCCTTGCGGGACATGCGGCATCCTTTGCGTATCGAGGCTTGGCGGCGTTTGACTCGGCGGGTCCCGAGCTGCAGTCAATCTACACGGGGTGGATCAGAACTTCAACGTTCCGCCGCGAGCCATGTCGGCCAGAGTGAGATTTTCGAGCATCTGCTTGATGGTGTCGCGTTGGGGACCCCACTGGCTGTGCAGGGGACAGGGGTCGTCGTCGCCGCAGGTGGGGAAGCCGAGAATACAGCGCTCGTAGTCTTCCAGACCGTCCACGGCGGCCACGATGTCCAACAGGGCGACGTCCTCGAGTGGCCGGATCAGTCGATAACCGCCGCGCATGCCGCGGGTGGCGTCGAGCAGGCCCTTGTCGGCCAGATTCTTCATGATGCGACCGAGGTACTTTTCCGGGATATCCAGCTTATCGTGCAGGTGCCGCACTGAGCAGGGGACGCAATCGGTGGCGGCCATGTAGATCAGGGACCTGACGGCATACTCGGATGTTTTTGAAAGACGCACGCTTGCTCCCAGCCCGTTGATTCATATTGATTGATGACGGTCATCTGTCCGCGAATCGGCAATCATGACATACGTGGGATAGGGAAGCCAAGTTCCGCTTGCCCACCGATCCCGGTCAAGGTTCAATGGCCGGGGAGAGCGAACCATGCGAACCGCTTACGTCATTACCACCCTGCTCGCCTTGCTGGGGCTCGTTCTGGGCACCGGTTGCGGCAGTGTGTCCGTGCCGCCGGTACCCTATGAGGTCGTCTGGATCAGCGCCGTTTCGGCGGACTCGCTGGGGCTGGATGACTTTCGGCGGTTGCCCGCTCCGACCGTCGCCGCGCGCCGCGAGCGGGCGCACGCCTGGTTGGATCGGGCCGCCCGGACCGAAAGCGCGGTGACGCGAGTGCGTTGTCTCGCCACCGCGGCCGGGCTGACGCCCGACGATCCCGACATCTGGCTGAGCCTTTCGGCTGTGACGTCTCGCCTCGGAGACACCCGGTTGGCACTGGATCATCTGGACGCGGCCGAGTCGGCCATCGTGATCCGCGACGCCGCGGATCGTCGCGCCCTGCGCCTGCGGCAGGCCAAGGCGAGAGCCTGGCTCAATCGGGATCGCGCCAAATGGGCTGAAGCCCATGCCTGGGCCGACAGCGCAGCCCACTACTCGCCCGGTGAACGCGAGGCGGTGATGTTGCTGGGGCTGTGCCGAGCCAGCCACAGCGACCTGCGCGGCGCCTTCAACATTTCCCGCGAGATCGAGCGACTCCATTTCTTCCGCTTCGAATGGCGCTGGATACGCGGCATGGCCGAGCTGGCTCAGGGCAGTGCCGAGAACGCCTATCATTGGCTGCACGACGCCCGTCCCGACGGTGATTACGCGGCCCGTTTCTACCGCGACCTGGCCCTGGTCTGCGAACGCCTGGGCAATATGAACGAGGCGCGCCGCTTCCACGGTTACAGCTTTGCCGCCCTTGGCCTCGAGGCCGGCGTCTGCAATGAACCCGTGAATGTAATCGTGAACCGCGACGAGGGACGTGTCCGGCGGGCGCCTGTCTGGATAGGCCTGGGGCGGTTATACACCGCGGGTTCGCTTTATGGAGCCGCCCTGGCCGCCGTGGACAGCTTTCGCACGGTGATCGTTCCCGACCGTATCGATATGTGGGCCGACCGCGCCCAGGATCTGCTCAGCATCTGCATCCGTCAGGATCTCAAGGAGATCCCCTGCCGTCGCGAACGGAGTTTCCTCTACGCAGAGATGGGCTTCCCCGACCTGGCCCTCGGCGACGCGCGCCGCGTGGTGGCTCACCTCGAAGCAATCGATGATCTCGACCCGGAGATTTTCACTCTCTACGGCCACCTGCTCAACGGCGAGAGCGACCACTCCCAGGCTCTGTTCTATCTGAACCAGGTCGTCGAGGCCTGCCCGGAGATGGCCCGCGCCTGGAGCGCCCTGGGCTTCAGCCTGCTGATGACCGCCCGGGAGTCCGCCGGCGCGGAAGCCTTGGACCGGGCCATCGCACTGGACGCCGACCTGCCTGAAGCCTGGTACAACCGTGGTTTGGCCCATTTTTTCGCTCATCGCTGGGCGGATGCGGCCCGCGATCTGGAGCGGGCGCTGGAATTGGCCCCCGATAATCCCGAGATCCTGCCGCTGCTTCAGCAGTCGAAGGGACGGGCGAGGCGGGCGGCGGGTGTCGTCTCGCCCGATTGAAAACCGTAAGTCATAGTGTGTAATTTATGCTACACTATGGGATTAATCGCCCAGGATGTATCGATTATCGACATGGAACCAAGGGAGTTCTCGATGAAAGCAAGCTACCGCCACGGCTTCTCATTCTCCGCTCTCATCATTGCGCTCGTTTTCCTGCTGGGCACGGCCACCGCCCAGGTCCCCAACGATATCGACGTCCAGGCGACCGATGAAGGCGGCTCGATCAAGATTGCCGTCTACATGGATATCGGCGGCGAACTCCCGGCCGAGTGGGTTGGCTGGGTGCTGGTTCGCAGTACGTTGGGAAACTGTGATCAGTCCTCGATGCAGATCAGCGGTCCGACGCCTTTTGTGCCCGGCGCGGGGACGCTCAATATCTGGGATCACGCCGTGGTACCCGGGGTCACTTATCAATATCTGGTCTTGGCGGTGGATGCCCAGGGCATCCGGCACTCCCTGCAGGGCTTCATTCTTTTCCCGCCGGCCTACTATCACTTCGATTTCGCATCCGTCTCGGGCGACGGTGTCGTGGCGGAAGGGCGGCTTATTGATCTCGTGTACACCGTCGGTCTCGAAGTCTGCGACGACTCATGTTGGGGTTATATCGCGTTCATCAGCAATGCTTCGCCGGAGCTCGCGTCATTGGTGGGGCTGCCTCTGACCGTTCGCATAACCGGTCGTCTTGACGCAGATTTCGAGGGTCCCTACATAACCGAGGTTTCGGATTGGAGTGTGGTTCCCGGATGCTTCACCGTCCCGTCCGAGACCAGCAATTGGGGAAACGTGAAGACCCTATATCGCTAGCTGACCGACCAGTCATACCGAGCTTGAAACAAGAGCCCGGGCCGCGAACGGCCCGGGCTCCATGCTGTCGGAATCGTGATCGTGATCAGGAAAGAGACGCCGACTATTTCACGAGGATCATCTTCCGGGTGTCCACGACATCGCCCGTCTTCAACTGGGCCAGATACGTCCCGCCCGCTACCGGGTGGCCGGCGTCGTCGCAGCCGTTCCAGATCTCGGCATGAGCCCCGCCCGACAGACGACCGCTGATGAGCGTTCGCACCTTGCGTCCGAGTAGGTCGAAGATCTGTAGATCCACTCGGCCCGGCTCGAGCAGGTCGAAGCGGATCATCGTCTGCGGATTGAAGGGGTTCGGCGCCACGGCGCTGATGCCCGTGCGTTGAACGATGTCGGCGTCCGGGATATCCGTCATCATGCCACTGGCTATCTCCAACACGTACTCCACGTCGCCCTGCAGCACGGCGCCATCCTTGCGGAAGACGGCCAGGCAGGTGTTGCCTGCGACCGGTATGTTGATGGTCAGCAGCAGGGACTGCTCGCTCTCGTTCTCATAGAAGGCGACCACTTCGTCGCCACGACCCGCCAGCGACATGTCCGACGAATAGAGCGCCATACCCAGAAAGACGCCGGGACGCAGACTGTGCAGGAGGAACGAGGTTTGGTAGGGACCGAACTCCATCTCATGCAGGTTCATGATGTGCAGCGCGGGAATGACGAAGGGTCCGTGCTCGCCGTAGGGCTCCTCTCCCAGGACGGTCGATGCGACGGCCTCAGCCTGATAGTGCTGGTTCCCATCCATGGCCACGACCCCGATGTCGTAATCCAAACCCGGGTTAAGGCTGTTGTTGACGACCAGCAGATCCGTCTCGCCGGGGCCCCAGCCGGAACTCGCCAGGTATTCCCCGAACCCGTTTGTGGCGCCGGTGCTCGGCTCGTGCAGGCGGATATCGACATCGCTGGTATCGCCGGGCAGGACCGCGAAACCGGTCCACCCCACGGTGCCGGGCTCCGACGCGATCAACCGGAACCCGTCGCAGTTGAAGTGGATGATCGAGTCGGTCAGGGCGGGCCAACCGGCCATGCGTGGTGGTGGTATCAACCGGTTCGACAGCCCGCCGGGGGTCATCGGAATCGGCGACCAGATCCACTGCTTGCCGTAAACGTTGTCGATCTCGACGAACTCGTCGACCATGCCCGAATAGTCGTGCTGGACGGTCAACGTGTGCCGGCCGCTACGGACGTAGTAGGGACCCTGGGTGCGGTCGGTGCTGCCGGCGCCGGCGCCCAGGTTGGGGACGAAGAGCGTGAGCAGTTCCATCTCGTCGACTTCCACCCGGCTTTCCGAGCCTTCACCCTGCATGGCGGACATTTCGTTGAGGAGCGCGACGTTCAGGTAGGTGCTGAACTGGTTGCCCGGCAGCGTTTCGGGAAGACCGACCGAGATCCAGCCGGCATCCCCGGCGGCGCGCGGCACCAGTGGCAAAGCCCAGCCGAGCGGAGGCGTGAAAGGGACTAGATTCGGTTTCTGGCGCTCGATCACCAGTCTAAACGAGGCGGGTTCCATTCCCTGGTACTGATCGCGATAGACGACCGCGCAGTAATAGCCCGCCGTCGTCGGCGTCAGATGCATCGTTCCGGTTTGTCTCGGGCCGACGAGCATCGACCCCGCTTCATCCAGCAGCGAACCTGCCCTGAAATCGGATTCCAGCCAGTTCAGCACCAGGTCATTGGTGCCTTCCAGTGATTCCAGAATGATGGTAACCGGTCCCGACGCGATGGTCGCCGCGCTGACGTAGATCTCACGGAGAATCATCATCTCGTCCTGGACCAGCGGGATCGTGTCCTCGGCGCCCATTATGAAGAACGAGGAATGGACATAGTTGATGTCGTACTGCTCGCGTTCGAGCGGGCTCCGGTTCAAGACACCGACGTCCCAGTCCTGCTGGCCGAGCGTGCCGGCATTGACGATGACGGCGTCGAAACGACCGGCCGGCCGGTTGGAACGGGCCACGTACGAATCGAAACCCATCTGCGGTCCGGTGAAGGGATCGTGCAGACGCACGTCGTAATCGAGTTCGTCCTGGATTGGCATGGCGCCCACGGCGCTCCAGCGACTGGACGATGTGAAGCGCAGACCGTCGCAATTGTAGAACATCGGATCGCCCCAGGGGATCGTTTCCCAGCCTCCCTCGGCCCAGGTCTGGTGGATGTCCCGCAGCGAGATGCCCGGCGTCGAGAGTACCAGCGGCGTCCAGACGAACTGCTGCCCCCAGGTGTTGTTCATCTCGTCCAGCTCGATCTCGACTCCGGCCACGTCGATCTGCATTTCCAGAGTGTGTCGACCACCACTGAAATTGCGCGGGCCCTGGTTGATCAGGGCGAGCTCTTGGCCGGCGGCCAGCCCGCCGGAGGTCGACGTATGCCGGTGCGTGCCGTCAAGAAGGACGCTGTAGGTGATCGTACCGGCCACCGTGGGCAGCTCTCCGGTGTTACGGATGCCCATGTTCAGATAGGTGGCGCTCACGTTGCCCGTCAGGGTCGAAGACACCTCGGCGAAACTCTCGGTGGCAGCGGTGTCGTAGCGGGGGACGAGCGGATAGACCCAGTCGGGGCGCTCGTGCCAGGTCAGGTCCTGCAGCTCAGCCTCGCGCACCGTGAACGGGCCGGCCGAGGCGTAGGTGTCACTGACCTTGCCGGACTTGTCGACGCTCGCCACGCAGACGTAGTAGATACCGGGAGGCAGGGGGCCGGCGGTGTAGGTCAGATACAGCTCGTCGGTATCCATGTTTGGCGAGGGCGTGCCCGGTGAGTCGGCGTAGACGGCCACGGCGTAGCCGTCGATCCCGGATATGTCGTCGAAGGCCGGCTGCCACTGGGCCGTTATGTAGGCGTTGGGATTCGGTATACCGACCGTATGGGTGGTCGAGATGAGGCCGGTCGGCGGGAACGGGGCCATGGTGTCCAGCTCATAGCCGCAGTTGCGCGCCGTATCCCACAATTCCCACTCCTTGTCCCGATGCCGGTCCCGGTACTCGGTGATGAATTGTGAAACGGATCGGGGACTGGTATAGGCGTCGTTGTGAACGTAGTCGTGCGTGATGATTTCGAAAATCTCGTCGATGCCGGAGGTGGCCGTCGTCCCGAGGCGGTCCCGGCCGCCGAAGACTGCGTGTTCGTCGGCGTAGGTGTCGTCGATGTCGTGCAGCAGGGCGCCGACGAATCCTTCGGTGATATAGGGGTCTCCCCAGTTGGACCCGTCACACGTTCGCAGCCAGTCGAGGTCGTAGTCGACCTCGTAGAGCGCTCTCACTCCGTTCGGTGTCATGTCCACTTTCCGGACGACCACGTCGGCCAGCCAGTTGGCGAAGCCTTCCTTCCAGGCGTCCTGGGTATTCTCCTCGCACCACCAGCAGTGACCGCAGTCCGGGATGTGC
>DAOVZQ010000413.1 GCA_030635025.1 bacterium | reverse complement strand
GTTCATCTACAAAGACATCGACGACACGAACCGGATTGTCCTCGTCAACATAATCTTCCAGACGTTCGGGAAACAATGTGCTCTGGCTGCGGTCTTCGCCCTCAATAAAACGCTTCATCCAACCCCCACGCCAATGCCCGGAAGACCCAGAGCGCGGTGGTGCCAAGTGCGCAGCCTGGGCCCAACCCGGCCATGCTGCATACCGCCCGTTCAATCGCAAAACCGGCCATCAAACCGAGAACATTGCCGTGCAACGTGCGAATCGAGACCTGAATCGCCTTCGACAGCCGAGTGTGCCACCGTTATCGGCTCGTGGGAGGTGGTATCTGGGAAATCTCAGTTTACATCTATTCCAAAGTTTGTTAGTGATTACGCTCCACACAAAAAAACAACCGCAGAGCGCGGACGTGGGAAACTGGGGGGAACGAGGCGATCGATCTCGTGTGGCTGGGTTTCCAGTCGTCACCTCATATAAGATTTGGATAGGGTGCTCCGTACGACTGGCAGACGGGGGCCGAAATGGCTACAGCCTCGAATGCTCGGAATCGACCGTCTTCATCCGCGGCGGACGCGATATGTTGCGTGGCAAACACTCCATCCCTGAAATCGTCCGGGCTCCGCGTCGGCACGACGGGTACTGATCTGCTAGTGTGGCCGGCTGCATTTGCGAGGCGGCGCCCGATTCGGACCGCGCACCAGCCGTGTCCGAGCGTATTGCGGATGCCGTTGGCGGTGCTTGCGGGATCTTCCAGTTGCGCTACGAGAGTGCGATTCGTCTTTTGCGGGAGGGCGACGTGGATCGATGAGTAAGGTACGGCCTTGGCTAGTCAACTTGGCAGTCGGCTTGCTCTTGGCGAGCCTGCTCTCGGCAGGCACGGCCAAGGCGGCGGAGGTGACACAGATCCGGATCTCGGCGAGTTCGGATGATGCAGAGGAACAAGCCTCCGCCAGCGTGTCTCTTACGAGCAGCGATCTGGAGCTGGTTCATGATGCCACCGACCAGACGGTGGGTATGCGCTTCGCCGGCGTGAACGTTACTCGTGGCACAATGATCATCAACGCTTTCGTCCAGTTCCAGGTGGATGAGGCGGAAATTGAGGGAACGTCCCTCAAGATTCAGGCCGAAGGCATCGACGACGCTCCGACATTCGCCGACTCAGCGGGTAATATCTCCTCAAGGGATACAACCACAGCCGAGGTGTGGTGGGATCCGCCGCCGTGGACGACCGTCGGAGAAGCGGGTGCCGATCAACAGACTCCCAATATTGCCTCGATCATTCAGGAGATCGTGGACCGCCCCGGCTGGTGGAGCGGCAACGCGCTGGCGTTGATCGTCACAGGCGTGGGCGAGCGGGTCGCCGAGTCGTATGACGGAGATCCGGCTGGGGCGCCGTTGCTCTACGTCGAATATGTTGCCAACGAGGCCCCTGTCGCAGTCATCGACGCGCCGGTAACGGATATGACGGTCATGGCAGGCGCAAGCGTGAGTTTCGCGGCCACAGGGACCGATCCGGATGGAAGCCTGCCGCTGAGCTTCCTGTGGGATTTCGGTGGCGGGGCGCCCAACCAGACCATGGAGGATCCCGGAGATGTCCAGTTCGACACGCCGGGTATCTATACGGTTACGTTCACGGTGACGGACAGCTTCGGTTTGACGGATACGGATCAGGTCACCGTCTCGGTGACCACTCCGGGAGGAAACCTTCCCCCTGCGGTGTCGGCCGGTCCCGACCAAACCATCAGTCTGTTCGGTAATGCCATCCTCGATGGGACCGTCTCCGACGATGGGCTGCCCGTTCCGCCCGGAGTGGTCAGCACTACCTGGAGCCAGTTGAGCGGTCCGGGCACGGTAACCCTGACCGACCCCGGTGCAGTGGACACGACAGCCAGCTTCTCTGACAAAGGAACCTACCTGCTCGAGCTCACCGCCGACGACGGGGAACTGACGGTCAGTGATCAGATCGCCATCACGGTCATCGCGGGCTTGACCGATATCGATCCGCATCCCACACCTGATGTCCCTCGTCCCGGCTACCTCGAATCGATAATAGATCCCGTCTTCCTCACAGTTGTGACCCGGATTACCGATGCCGGCCAGCAGATCGCTAACCCAGGAGGCGATCCGTCACTTGAGGGGATGGTTTGGGGTTCCGAGGCCGGTCACGGTTATTCGTCGCGGGTGGCCTGGAGTGCGGACCAGAGCCTCTTGATGATGGAAAAGGGAGTCAGCGGCTCGGTCTTCCTGGACGGCACGACCTATGATCCGCTTTTTCGAAGGAGCAATCCGGGCGACGTGCGGTGGCATCCGACCGACCCGGGATTGTTGCTTTACGTCGACCGGCACAACCGCTGCCTGGGCTCATACGAGCCGCGTACCGACACGCGTCGGTGGGAACACTGTTACATTGGCTACGACAGCTTCGAATGGAGCGACCCCGGCAAGGGAAAGCCCTCGATCGACGGCAATATCATCCCCATCCGTGCTCAGCGCAGCAGCGACAAGCACTGGGTTGCATTCCTGTACTACATCGATAGCGGCACCGCATCGGACGAGATCGACATGTCGCAGTTCGTTGAAGCCGGCGATTCTCCTGATTTCGTGATGTCGCCTCTTGGTGACACGATCATCATTACTGGTTGCATCCCCGGACATTCGGGCAGGTGCAATGCCCAAATGGCGATCGATGTTGCAACAGGGCGGGAACTATGGCGGAACCTGAACTACCACGATCCGGGACATGCCGACGAAGCCATCGACGCCAACGGCGAACAGTGGCGCATCGGCACATCCAAGGAGGGCGCCTTCAAGGGACATGTTATCAAGCGGGATTTCCGCACAGGTGAGGCCGTTTCGCTGATCTCTTACCCTGGCTCGCACACATCGACCCGCGGTATCATGGCTGCCAGGGACATGGCGATCTTGACGTATCACACGCCGAGTTCCGCCTCGCCTCTCAAGAACGAGATCGTCGGGGTTTGTCTCGATGGGTCGTGTCTCGAACGGTATGCCCATACGCATCGGTATGACGATCTGCGATATCTTGCAGAAAACCATGCATCAATTTCGCCGTTCGGCGACAGAATCGTGTTCCGCTCCAACTGGGATCAAGACCAGGGGCCGATAGATGCTTATGTGATTGAAATTGGCGGCGGGTCCTCTGCGAACCTGGCACCCGAGGTCTCGATCACGGCGCCGGCGGACGGCGCGGCGTTCGCGGAGGGCGGCAGCATCGCGTTCATGGGCACGGCGCTCGATGCGGAGGACGGTGACCTGTCGGCGGGCCTGACCTG
>DAOVZQ010000039.1 GCA_030635025.1 bacterium | reverse complement strand
GACCTCTGGACCCAGGTTTCGGACGAAGTCCGTGACCGCATGTTCGAGAATCTCTCGAACGACGACCAGGGGTTCAACCCGGTGTTCATGATGAACGCCTCGGGCGCGCGAGGTTCGGCCGACCAGATCAAGCAGCTCGCGGGCATGCGTGGTCTCATGGCCAAGCCCCAGAAGAAGGTGACGGGTGGTTTCGGCGAGCCCATCGAGCAGCCGATCCTCTCCAACTTCCGTGAAGGCCTGTCGGTGCTCGAGTACTTCATCTCGACGCACGGCGCCCGCAAGGGTCTGGCGGATACGGCCCTGAAGACGGCTGACGCTGGATATCTGACGCGTCGCCTAGTGGACGTCTCCCAGGACATCGTCATCACCGAACACGACTGCGGCACGCTGATGGGTCTTGAGATCTCCGCTCTCAAGGAGGGGGAGAAGACTATCGAGTCCTTGCGCGACCGCATCATGGGACGGACCGCGGCGGAAGACGTCATCGACGAGAAGGGTGATTTCATCTGCGAGTCCGGCGAGCTCATCGACCCCGAACTGGCCGTGAGGATCGAGGAAGCCGGCGTCGAGTCGCTGAAGATCCGCTCGATCCTGACATGTCGCTCCAAGCGGGGCGTCTGCGCGCTTTGCTACGGCTTCAACCTGGCGGAGGACCAGCTGGTCGATATCGGCGAGCCGGTCGGCGTCATGGCGGCCCAGTCCATCGGTGAGCCCGGTACGCAGTTGACGCTGCGGACCTTCCACATCGGTGGTACGGCCAGCCGCATCGCCGAGCAGAACGTGAAGTCGGCAGCCGCCAACGGCAAGGTCGTCTTCAACAACTGCGAGCTCGTGACCGACAACGACGGGGCGCGCGTGGCGATCAGCCGCAAGGGTGAGATCAACCTGGTGCTCGATTCGGGCATCACGCGGAGTCACATGAACCTGCCCTACGGAGCCCATCTGCTCATCAAGGACGGCCAGAAGGTCAAGCAGGGCGACCCTCTCTTCGAGTGGGATCCCTACTCCGACTTCATCCTCTCGGAGAAGGTCGGTCTGGTGCAGTTCGCGGATATCATCGACGGCGTGTCGTTGTCCGTGGAGTTGGACGAGAAGACCCGCATGAAGCAGCCGGTCATCAAGGAGTCCACCGACAAGACGCTCCACCCGGCCATCCGCATCGTTTCGGCCAAGACCGGCCGCAAGCTGGCCGAGTACATCCTGCCCACCGGCGCCTTCCTGCTGATCGAGGACGGCAGTGAGGTCAGGGTCGGCGACAAGATGGCGAAAATTCCGCGTGAAGTCTCCCAGACGGGTGATATCACGGGTGGTCTGCCGCGCGTGGCCGAGCTCTTCGAGGCTCGCAAACCCCGCGACGCGGCGGTCGTGACTGAGATCGACGGCGTTGTCCAGTTCAAGGGTACGACGCGCGGTCTGCGCCGCCTCGTGATCACGGGGGCCGGCGAGACGGAGAAGGAGTATCTGATCCCTCACGGCAAGCACGTGCGCACCTACGAGGGTGAGCGTGTGCTCGCTGGTGACCGTTTGACCGAGGGGCCCATCAACCCCATGGACATTCTGACGGTCAAGGGCGTCAAGGAGGTGCAGTCCTACCTGGTGAACGCCATTCAGGAGGTCTACCGGCTCCAGGGCGTGAAGATCAACGACAAGCACATCGAAGTCGTGGTCTCGCGAATGCTCCAGAAGGTCGTGATCAAGAACTCAGGCGACACCGAGTACCTCGAGGACATGCAGGTGGCGCGCCAGGAGGTCGAGGACGGCAACGCCACGATCGTGCGCCGCAACCAGGAACTGCGGAAGAAGGGCGAGCCTCTGCTGGAGCCAGCGACCTTCGAGCCGCTGCTGCTGGGTATCACCAAGGCCAGCCTCAGCACCGACAGCTTCATCAGCGCGGCGAGCTTCCAGGAGACCACCCGGGTGCTCACCGACGCCGCCACGCGCAGCAAGCGTGACGAATTGCGTAGTCTCAAGGAAAATGTGATCATGGGTCACCTGATCTCCGCCGGCACGGGATTGACCAAGTACAAGTCCCTCGCCGTGGAGGACCCCGATATGGATATCGAGGACCACCGAATCCAGGAAGCCTATGTCGCTATGGAGCTTGCGGCGCAGCAGGCCGAGCTGGACGCAGAGGCGGGCGAAGGCGAAGTCTCCGAGGCTGCGTCCCGCTGACTCCGTTTCGAAAACGATGGAACCAGGAACCGGACGGAACCGGGCGCCTGGACAGGAAAAAGTCCTTGAACGACTTGACAATCGCCTGTCCGGGATATACTCTTTCGCTTCTGTGCCGGACGCCAAGGTGTGTCCGTTGACGGAGAAAAATCCCGGTTATTGCAACCGGATCGGTTAGATCAGGAGAGACCTAAATTGCCGACTCTGAACCAGCTAGTCCGCAAGGGCCGTAAGGTTAACAAGCCCAAGAGCAAGAGCCCGGCTCTGCTTTCCTGTCCGCAACGCAAGGGCGTCTGCACGCGCGTCTACACCCAGACGCCGAAGAAGCCCAACTCGGCGCTGCGTAAGATCGCTCGTGTTCGACTGACCAACGGTATCGAGGTCACGGCCTATATCGGTGGCGAGGGACACAACCTCCAGGAGCACAGCATCGTGCTGGTGCGCGGAGGACGCGTGAAGGATCTGCCCGGCGTGCGCTATCACATCGTGCGCGGCACCCAGGACGCATCAAGTGTCGATTCCCGTCGCCAGGGCCGGTCCAAGTACGGCGCCAAACGACCCAAATAATTGGAGTCGCCCAGGTAATGGAGCGGCCCAGGTAACAGTTCAGGTTCACGAGCCGGGGATGGAGCCTCCCCGCAAGGAGATAGAGCATGGCCAGGCGGAGACGACCCGAAAGGCGACACATCACCCCGGATCATCGTTACGGTGATCACGTGGTGGCGAAGTTCATCAACTACGTGATGCAGGACGGTAAACGCAGCATCTCGGAGCGGGCGATCTACAGCGCCTTCGACATCATCAAGGACAAGACGGGGCAGGAGGGCATCGAAGTCTTCCGTACCGCCCTGAACAACGTCAAGCCCAGCCTTGAGGTCAAGTCCCGACGGATCGGTGGCGCCACCTACCAGGTGCCCGTCGAGGTTCGTCCGGAACGACGCCAGATGCTCGCCATGCACTGGGTTATCAGTTTCGCCCGGTCGCGGCCGGAGCATACGTTCGCCGAAAGGCTGGCGGCTGAGCTGGTTTTGGCCAGCAAAAACGAAGGACCGTCTATCAAGAAGCGCGAAGACACACACCGTATGGCTGATGCGAACAAGGCGTTCGCCCACTGCCGTTGGTAAAGGTCCCTCTCGTTTAGAGCTCGCAAAGCGCAGACGACAAGGAAGTTCGCAACATTCGCATAGCCCGGAATTTCCCGCCATGAGTGGGGATGTGGCAAAGATGACGGACAGGTCCGAACGGGACGACTGTGCGCGTCGGAAGCATGTGAGACGGGCAGCAACGGAGATAGGCGTGGCACCCCGGCAGGAACTGGAGAAGATCCGCAACATCGGCATCATGGCCCACATAGATGCCGGCAAAACGACGACGACTGAGCGGATTCTCTTCTACACGGGCAAGGTGCACACACCAGGGGAAGTTCATGAGGGCTCGGCCCAGATGGACTTCATGGAACAGGAGCGAGAGCGCGGCATTACGATTACCGCCGCTGCCACGACCTGCTTCTGGCGCGATCATCGCGTGAACATCATCGATACCCCGGGGCACGTCGACTTCACTGTAGAGGTGGAGCGCAGCCTAAGGGTCCTGGACGGAGCGGTCGCTGTTTTTTGCGCCGTGGGCGGGGTCGAACCCCAGTCCGAAACCGTCTGGAGGCAGGCCGATAAGTACCGAGTTCCACGCCTGGCGTTCATCAACAAGATGGACCGAGCGGGCGCCGACTTCGGACGGGCGGTCACGATGATACGCGAGCGATTGGGCGCAAATCCGGTACCGATCCAGATACCGGTAGGCAGCGGGAGCGAGTTTACGGGCGTGGTCGATTTGTTGACCATGACCGCCCGGTTCCCGGACGCCGAGGATCTCGGCACCAGTTTCGAGGACACCGCCATCCCGGCGGAGTTGCAGGACGAGGCCGCGCAGGCGCGCGACGACCTGCTGGAGAAGCTGGCCGAGGCGGACGAGGAGATCATGGAGCTCTATCTCGAGGAGAGGGAGCCCAGCCTCGACCAACTCCTGGCGGGACTACGTCGAGCCACCCTGAGCGCCGAGTTGGTGCCGGTGCTCTGCGGGTCGGCCTTCAAGAACAACGGTGTGCAGAGGTTACTCGACGCCGTCGTGGATTTTTTACCCGCTCCACCGGACTTGCCCCCGGTCGAGGGGTGGCACCCCAAGGATCGGGCGCCGGAAGCGCGGTCGGTGGCGGCGGGCGAGCCGTTCAGCGCCATCGCTTTCAAGATCGTTACCGATCCCTACGTGGGCCGACTGGCCTTCCTGAGGGTCTACAGCGGAACGCTGAAGGCGGGCGGGGTCGCCCTGAACGCCAACACGGGCAAGAAAGAGCGGATCCAGAAGATCCTCCAGATGCACGCCAACAAACGCGAGCAGGTGGAGGAGGCCACGACCGGCGAGATCGTCGCGGTTGTCGGCTTCAAGGAGATCCGCACGGGCGACACGCTGTGCGCCCTGGAGAGGCCGATCCTCCTGGAGGAGATGAGCTTCCCCGAGCCGGTCATCTTCGTGGCTATCGAGCCCAAGACGAAGGCGGACCAGGTGAAGATGGCGGAGGTCCTCGCGGGCCTGGCCGACGAGGATCCTACCTTCCAGGTGAAGCAGGATCCCGAAACGGGCCAGACGATCATCAGCGGTATGGGCGAATTGCATCTGGAGATCATCACGGATCGGATGCTGCGCGAATTCGGGGTCAAGGCCAACGTCGGCAAGCCCCAGGTCGCCTACCGCGAGACGATCAGCCGGGCGGCGACGGTGAGTCATCGCCTCGAGCGCATCGGCGCCGGCAGGGCCCAGTTCGCTCACGTGAAGCTGGCGGTGGAGCCGGCGGCTTTTGGAGAAGGCCAGACCTTCTCAAGCACGGTGAGCTTGAATTTGCTGCCGAAGGAATACGTAGAAGCCGTGGAGCAGGCGAGCCTGCAGGCCTGCGGCAGCGGCATCCTGGCCGGGTATCCGCTGGTCGATCTGCGGATTCGGCTGGAGGGCGGCTCCTACGACGAGGAGTTGTCCAACGAGATCGCCTTTCGAGCTGCTGGGGCGGAGGCCCTGCGCAAGGCGGTTCAGAAAGCCGGCCCGGTGTTACAGGAGCCGGTGATGGATGTTGAGGTGGTTGTCCCCGCCGATTACCTGGGGGACGTGACCGGTCATCTCAACTCGAAACGGGGCCGGATCAGCAACATGGAGCCCCGTGATGATGTCCAGGTGGTTAGAGCCGAAGTGCCTTTGAGCGAAATGTTCGGCTACGCGACTCAGGTGAGATCGCTGACACAGGGACGGGCCACGTACACGATGCAGTTCTCCCGCTACGAGCGGGTACCGGAGAAGATCGCTACGGAGATCACTCAGCGTTACATGGGCGTATGGAATCGCCCCTGACGCCAAGAAGGAGGTAGCCACTCATGGCTCGCCAAAAGTTTGAGAGAACTAAGGAACACGTCAACGTCGGCACGATCGGCCATGTGGACCACGGCAAGACGACCTTGACGGCAGCGATCACCGAGATTTTATCGAAGAAGGGCCTGGCCGAGTACACGCCCTTCGACGAGATCGACAAGGCTCCCGAAGAGCGTGAGCGCGGCATTACGATCGCGACCGCCCATGTGGAATACAATAGTGAGAACCGTCACTACGCCCACGTGGATTGCCCGGGGCACGCTGACTATGTGAAGAACATGATTACCGGTGCGGCGCAGATGGACGGCGCGATCCTGGTTGTGTCGGCGGCCGACGGCCCGATGCCCCAGACGCGTGAGCACATCCTGCTTGCCCGCCAGGTGGGTGTTCCTTACATCGTGGTTTTCCTGAACAAGACCGACCAGGTCGACGACGACGAACTGCTGGAGCTGGTCGAGCTTGAGATCCGCGAGCTTCTGAGCATGTACGAGTTTCCCGGCGACGATATTCCCATCGTGATGGGTTCGGCGCTGAAGGCCCTCGAGAGCGGCGATCCCGATGCCGAGGAGAGCCAATGTATCTTCGAGCTGATCGATGCCCTTGAGAACTATATCCCGACGCCCGTGCGCGAGCTGGACAAGCCCTTCCTGATGCCTGTCGAGGATGTCTTCTCGATCTCTGGTCGCGGCACCGTGGCCACCGGTCGTATCGAGCGCGGCAAGGTGAACATGGGTGAGAAGGTCGAACTGGTCGGTATCCGCGACACGCAGACGACTGTTTGCACGGGTGTCGAGATGTTCCGCAAGATCCTCGACGAGGGTATGGCCGGCGACAACGTGGGTCTGCTTCTTCGGGGCACGAAGAAGGAAGACGTCGAGCGCGGCATGGTGATCTGCAAGCCGGGTTCGGTCAACCCTCACACGAAGTTCGACTGTGAAGTGTACATCCTGACGAAGGAAGAGGGCGGCCGTCACACGCCGTTCTTCACGGGCTACCGTCCGCAGTTCTACTTCCGGACGACTGACGTGACCGGCAACGCCCACCTGCCCGAGGGCGTGGAGATGGTGATGCCGGGCGACAACATCAAGATGTCGATCGAGCTGATCACGCCGATCGCTATGGAAGAGGGTCTCCGGTTCGCCATCCGCGAGGGTGGTCGTACCGTGGGCGCCGGCGTCGTCGCAAAGATCATCGAGTAACGAAGTATGGCCGGGCTCTAGCAGCCCGGCCGACGCTTCCCGGGCCTGGCCCGGGGTGCGAAAGGTGAGCAGGCGCCGTGAAGCCCTGACCGGGCTGGAGGCGGCGAGGCTGGAGTAGCCATCGCAAGCGAAGGAGATCGAATTGGCCAGACAGAAAATCAAGATCAGGCTTAAGGCTTACGAGCCGGCGGTTCTCGACCGCTCCGCCAAGATCATTGTGCAGACCGCCCTGAAGACCGGCGCCTTGGTGCGTGGCCCCGTGCCGCTGCCGACCCGGCGTTCGGTGTACACCGTGTTGCGGTCGCCCCACGTGAACAAGAAGTCGCGTGAGCAGTTCGAGATGAGGATCCACAAGCGTCTCATCGAGATCGAGAATTCTACGCCTCAGACGACCGAGTTCCTCAAGAAGCTCACGCTGCCCGCCAGCGTGGATGTCGAGATCAAGGTCTAGGGCGAGGACAAGGGAGCCAGGGAGCAGCCATGAACGGACTGATCGGCAAAAAGATCGGCATGACCCGAGTCTTCAACGAAGATGGGCGCCACATCCCGGTAACGGTGATCGAGGCCGGACCCTGTTTCGTGACTCAGGTCAAGACCGCCGAGAAGGACGGCTACGGAGCCGTGCAACTCGGATTTGGAGGCCGCAAGGCCAGTAGAACCACCATGCCCATGCAGGGGCACTTCCGCCAGGCCGGCGTCGAGCCCGTGCATATCATGCGCGAGTTCGTTGCGGACGAGGGCGAGGAGATCGCCCTGGGCGACTCGATCAACGTCTCGATCCTCGAGGGTGTTGAGCGGGTTGACGTGACCGGCGTGACCAAGGGACGCGGCTTCACGGGCCGCATCAAGCGCTGGAATCAGCACCGCGGCCCCGACGGCCACGGCAGCAAGAACGTGCGCATGTCCGGTTCGATCGGTATGCACACCAAGCCGGGTCGCGTGCTCAAGAACACGCACATGTCCGGCCAGTACGGCAACAAGCGTGAGACGAAGAAGAACCTGACGATCGTTCGCATCGACTCGGAGCGTAATCTGCTCCTGGTCAAGGGCAGCGTGCCCGGCAGCAAGAACGGTCTTGTCCTCATCCGGGTCAGCGGCTGAGCAACCGGATTCATCGAAACGCAGGTGCGAGGTTAAATGATGGCGACCGCAAGCCTTTACAACCGCAACGGAGAGTCGATCGGCAGTGTGGATCTGCCCGATGCGCTCTTCGCCCAGGCGGTGCACAAGCAGTCCCTCTATGAGGCCGTGCGCAACTATCTGGCCAACCAACGCCAGGGTACGCACGACACGCAGACGAGGGGCGAAAACGCCCACTCGGGTGCCAAGCTTTATCGCCAGAAGGGCACCGGCCGCGCGCGGGCGGGTAGCGGCCGTTCGCCGCTTCGCATCGGCGGCGGTATCACCTTCGGTCCGCATCCGCGCGACTACAGCTACAAGCTGCCCAAGAAGGTGAAGCGTCTGGCCTTGAGGTCGGCCCTCAGTGATCGCGCCATCAACGAGCGCATCAATGTGGTCGAAGATTTCGAGATGGACGCGCCCAAGACGAACGAGATGGCTCGTCTGCTCGGCGGCATGTCCCTCGAGGGACGGCACACCCTGGTGGTGCTGCCCGGCAATTCAGGCAACGTCTACAAGTCACTGCGCAATATCAAGGGTGTGCGCGTGCTGCGTCACACCGATCTCAACGCTTACACGATCCTCTGGGCGGACAATCTCGTGTTCACCAAGACTTCGTTAAGCGGCGTGGAGGAGGTGTTCGGGTCGTGAAGGATCTGAGCAAAGTCATCCAGCGCCCCTTGATCACCGAGCGCGGCAGCACGCTGCGGATCGAGAAGAACCAATACTTCTTCGAGGTCACGCCCGCTGCCAACAAGCACGAGATCAAGCAGGCCGTCGAACTCTACTTCGGTGTGAAGGTGCAGTCGGTACGCACCATGAACATGCGGGGCAAGATCAAGCGGATGGGCCGGTTCTCCGGCAAGCGCGCCGATTGGAAGAAGGCCATCGTGACCCTGGCCGAAGGCGAAATCATCGACGTCTTCGACAACGTCTAGGATCGTTCGCCGCTGCACGAAGCGGCTTGAGGATAGGGGAAGACAATGGGTATCAAAAAACTGAAGCCCGTGACGCCCGGACAGCGATTCCGCACGGTCTCCGACTTCAGCGAGCTGACGACGGATCGTCCGGAGAAGTCGCTGCTGGAGCCGATGAGCAAGACCGGCGGCCGCAATAACAAGGGCCGGATCACGTCGCGCCATCGTGGCGGCGGTCACAAGCGTCGGTATCGTCGGATCGACTTCAAGCGCGACAAGCAGGGCGTGCCCGCCCGCGTCGCCACCGTCGAGTACGATCCGAACCGCAGCGCGCGCATCGCCCTGCTGCACTACGCCGACGGCGAGAAGCGCTACATCATCTGGCCCAACGGCCTGAAGGTGAACGACACGGTTCTCTCCGGCGAGGACGCCGGGTTCAGCGTCGGCAACTGCATGCCGCTGCAC
Source organism: bacterium (assembly GCA_030635025.1). Lineage (GTDB taxonomy): Bacteria > Krumholzibacteriota > Krumholzibacteriia > LZORAL124-64-63 > LZORAL124-64-63 > JAHIYU01. The sequence continues at coordinate 1,203 of DAOVZQ010000039.1, read as the reverse complement.
CGGATCCCCCTGGGTACCGTGATCCACAACGTGGAGATGCAGATCGGTCGCGGCGGACAGATCGTCCGCAGTGCCGGTTCCTTCGCCCAGGTGCTGGCCAAGGAAGGCGACTACGTCACCCTGCGCCTGCCCAGCGGCGAGGTGCGGATGGTGCACAAGAACTGTTACGCCACCATCGGCGAGGTCGGCAACTCGACGCATGAGAATGTCGTGATCGGCAAGGCCGGCAAGTCACGCTGGCTCGGCCGGCGCCCCAAGGTGCGAGGCGTGGCCATGAATCCCGTCGACCACCCCCATGGTGGCGGCGAGGGCAAGACGTCCGGTGGACGCCATCCGGTGTCTCCCTGGGGTCAGCCCGCAAAGGGATTCAAGACCCGGCGCAAGAAGCCGTCCGACCGCTTCATCGTGCGTCGCCGGAAAAAGAAGTAACGACTGTACGGTTCGCGGCTCTGGCCGCGCTCCCGGACGGAGGATGGAAAAAGCATGGCTCGTTCGATTAAGAAGGGACCGTTCGTCGACGATCACTTGCGAAGCAAGGTTGTCGACATGAATGACAAGGGCGACAAGCGGGTCGTTAAGACCTGGTCACGACGCTCGACCGTCATTCCCGAATTCCTGGGACACACCATCGCCGTGCACAACGGCAAGCAGTTCATTCCGGTGTATGTCCAGGAAAACATGGTGGGCCACAAGCTTGGGGAGTTCGCGCCGACGCGGACCTACCGGGGCCACACCAGCAAGAGCGGCAGTAAGAAATAAATCGCCCGTCAGGCGGAGGTATGACAGATGGATGGCCGTGCCGTCAGCAAGTACGTGAGAGTTTCGCCCCGGAAGGCCCGCATAGTGGCCGACCTGGTGCGTGGCAAGCGAGTCGATCAGGCCCTGGAAATCCTGGGACTGACAGCCAAGAAGGCGTCCCCGATCCTGAGTAAGGCGATTGCGTCGGCCACGGCCAACGCGCGCATTATCGGAGCCGAGGATGTCAAGCGCGAGGACTCCGGGTTTTTCGTCAAGGAAATCAAGGTCGACGAGGGGCCGACCATGAAAAGGATTCGTCCCCGCGCCCAAGGTAGGGCGTATCGGATCCTGAAGCGCTCCAGCCATATTCAGGTGACGGTTTCCCCGGTCCAGTAGGACGGGACACCGTGTGACCGACCGGCCGCTAGACGGCGCGGTCTTTGGAAGAGGAAAGGACGAGCATGG
>DAOVZQ010000433.1 GCA_030635025.1 bacterium | reverse complement strand
TCTCTTCAGCAAGGTCACGCAACAAGGGCAGATAACCGGGCGCCTCCTCGAGCAGGGCCCCCAGGGCCGCGGCGTCCTGCGTCTGCAGGAAGGATGCCGGATCCTCCCCTTCGGGCATACGCGCCACCCGCACTTCCAGTCCCTCGGTTATGCCGGTGCCCGCCGCTTTGATGGCCGCCTTGAGCCCGGCGGCGTCACCGTCGAAAAGGATGTAGATGGTGCGACATCCCCGCCGCATCGCCTTCGCCTGCTGGGTCGTAAACGCCGTGCCGCAGGTGGCGACACTGTTGCTGTAGCCGGCCTGGGCCAGGGCGATCTGGTCGAGGTACCCCTCCACCAGGATGGCTGTCTTGCTACGGGCGATGGGAATCCTGGACTGCGAGAATCCGTAGAGCAGCTCCCTCTTGTTGAAGTACGTGCTCTCTGCCGAATTCAGGTACTTCGGCTCTCCGTCAGTCAGGATACGGCCGCCGAAACCGGCGATCCGTTGGGCGATGTTCCTGATGGGGAAGATAACCCTGTTACGGAAATAGGCAAAAAGCTCGTTGCTGCGTCCCACACGCAACAGATCGGCCTGCTGGGCCAGATCCTCGTCAACACCCTTGCTGCGCAGGCCGTCTATCAGCCATGAATTCCCGCCGGGAGCGAAGCCGACGTCGTAACGACGGAGGATCTCCTCGCTGAAGCCGCGGTCGGTCAAGTACGCGCGAGCCTCTGTCCCCGTTACATCCCAGAGGGCATCGATCCACAGTTCCGAGGCGGCTTCCAGCGCCCTGAAGTAGGCCTGCCGCTCACCCTCGGACTCGTCGTTGTCCACCAGATAGCGGGCCAGATCGATATTCAGGGGACGTGCCAGGATCTCGAGCGACTCTGGAAACGATAACCCCTGCAACTGCATGAGGAAGGAAATGACGTCGCCCCCCTCGCCGCATCCGAAACACTTGTACATCTGGCGCTGGGGATTGACGTGGAAGCTGGGTGTCTTCTCGCGATGGAAGGGACAAAGCCCCTTGAATGACGTGCCTGCGGGCTTGAGCGTGACGTATTCACGTACCAAACCAACGATGTCGGTCTCTTCCTTGATGCGCAAGACCACATCTTTGGGCAAGACAGGTGACATCTGGGCGGCACCCTCCAGCTGGCGACAGTAGACATTCAGAATGAGCGTGGAACCCTATATCGTAGGCATAATTGCATTTGATGTCAACGATTAACGATTTTCGGAGCTCAAATCGACTCCATCAGGCCAACCTGATCAGGGTGCGCCCCTCACCGCCCCGGTCTGCGGGGGCCGTATCGAAGGACGAGACCCGGGAATCACCCCGGAGCCGCTCATGCAGATGGGCCCGGAGCCGCCCGGTGCCGAAACCGTGAATCACGCTGAGTTCGCCCACGCCGGCGGGGATGGCCCGATCGATGAGCCGGTCCAGGGATTCCCATCCATCCTCTGCGCGCCACCCTCTTAGATCGATCTCGTAGGCGGCCGGAGCATCGTCCGCACTCCACTGCCAGTGACCGGTGCCGGCGTCGCTCTTGGGCGGAGACTCCGGCCCCTGGGCCGGCAGAATCTCGACCAGGTCGGCCGTGAGGGTTAGACGCATACCCTCCGCGTTGATTACAAGCTTCTCGCCCCGGGCTTCGGTTACCCGCCCGGTGAGCCCGAGGTGTGGCACGCGCACGGCATCGCCCGGTGCCGGTTGCCGATCAGACGTCGGGGTTTGCCTGGGTTGATCGGTAGGGAGCTTGGCGGATAGGCCGGCCACGGCATCGTGTCCGTAACGAATGGCCTGGCCGTCGCCGCCCCGTGACCGTATCTCGCGCACGACGCGCTCCAGGGTACGTCGGGCCTCGGCCAGAAAACGCTCTCCCTCCCCCTTGGCGGTCGCCAGGAGGCGGCTCCGTTCGTTGTCCACATCCGCCAGGCGCTCCGCCACGGCCCGTCGATCGTTGGCGGCGGCCTCGGCGTCACGGCTCGCGGCGTCTTCGGCGTCCTGCAGCCGACGGGCGCGGGCCCCGAGTTCCACCAGCAGCCGCTCGATGCGGAAACGCTCCTCGCCCACCATTTCGCGGGCCCGGTTCAGCAATACGGTTGGAAAGTCGAGCCGCTCGGCGATGTCGAAGGCGTGGCTCGCCCCCGGCACGCCCACCCGCAGACTGAACAAGGGACGCAGCGTGCGTTCGTCAAAATCCATGGCGGCGTTGGTCATGGCCGGATGATCATCGACGGCGGCCTTGAGCAGACTGAAATGAGTGGATGCCACGACGACGGCGCCGCTGGCCGCCAGACCTTCGAGAACGGCGTAGGCCAACGCGGTTCCCTCCTCGGGATCTGTACCGCTGCCGATCTCGTCGCAGAGGATGAGGGTCGTTTCGTCTGCGTCGGCCAGGAATCCGGACAGATGTCCCAGATGCGCCGAAAAGCTGCTGAGCGAACGGGCGATGGACTGATCGTCGCCAAGATCCACGAAGACCCGGTCGAACAAGGGGAGCGTGCTGTCCTCGCGCGCCGGTAGGTCCCAGCCGCACTGGGCCATCAGCACCATCAGTCCCACACACTTGAGGGCCACCGACTTGCCGCCCGCGTTGGGGCCGCTCACCACCAGGACACGCGTCGTCGCGGGTAGCGGGAGGTCCAGGGGAACACAGTCTTCCCCCGTCTGTGCGGCGGGCGTCAAAAGCAGGGGATGTCTCGCCGACCGCAGATCCAGATGCCCCCCCGGGACGGGCTGGACGGCGGAGCCGTCGATCGCGACGCTCCAGCGTAGGGCGGCACAGGTCTCGTCGACGCGTAGGGCGAACACGTAGGCCTCGCCCAGGGCATCGGCGTCGGCCTCCACACGGCTGTTGAGTTCCAGGAGAATGCGCTCTTCCTCGGCCGAAGCGGCCAGGCGACGCTCGGTAAGCTCGTTCTGCAGATGAACGACGGCCGCCGGTTCGATATACAGGGTGCCGCCGCTGGACGAGCGGTCGTGCACGATACCGTCGACCTGACGCTTGGCTCCCGCGCGCACGGGCAAACAGAAACGCTCCCCGCGCAAGGTCGGCTCCGAGGCGGTGAGCAGATCACGCCCACCGGCGGCGGTCATGGCCCGGTTCACTGCGGATCTTACGCCGCGCTCACCGTCG
>DAOVZQ010000089.1 GCA_030635025.1 bacterium | reverse complement strand
CAGGCGCAGAAGATCGCGAAGATCCGCGCCGAGTTGCCGTTCTTGAAGGAAGTCATCTCCTACGACCCTGTCTCGTTACCCGACGTTATGCATATGGACAAGCTGATGCAGATCGGCGGCAACCTCGCCGACAAGCACCCGCAGACTCCAGCTGACGACGTAGGTCCGGCCGGCAAGGACGATCCATGCAGCATCATCTATACGAGCGGTACAACGGGCAACCCCAAGGGTGTTGTCCTGTCCCACTGGAACTTCGTATCCAACGTGCTGTCGGTTGAGACGCTGATTCCCACCGGCCCGGCCGACAAGATGCTGTCTTTCCTGCCACTCTCGCATGTCTTCGAACGCATGGCCGGCTACTATTTCCCACTGCATACGGGCGTGGGTATCGCCTATGCGGAGAACGTGGAGACCGTGGCCGCCGACATGGGAGTGGTCATGCCGACCATCATGGTCAGTGTGCCGCGTCTGTACGAGAAGATCTTCGCCAAGGTTAATACGACGGCCATGGCGGGCAGCCCGATCAAGCGCAGCATCTTCATGTGGGCTCGACGCGTCGGGCAGGAATGGGGCCACAAGGTCCGCGCCGGCGAGACCGTACCCGGCTGGCTGGGCTTCCAGTACCGCATCGCGGACAAACTCGTCTTCTCCAAGCTCCGCACACGAACGGGAGGACATTTACGCTTCTTCGTTTCGGGTGGCGCACCACTGGCCGACCATATCAACGAATTCTTCTACGCTGCGGGATTGAAGATCCTGGAAGGCTACGGTCTGACCGAGACGTCGCCGGTAGTGACCTGCAACACACTGGATCATTTCAGGATCGGAAGCATCGGCAAAGTGATACCCGATACCGAGGTTAAGTTTGCTGAGGACGGGGAAATTCTGATTCGCGGGCCGCAGGTCATGATCGGCTACTACAACAACGACGCGGCGACACGAGAGGTCATGACAGAGGACGGCTGGTTCCTAACAGGCGACATCGGGCATATCGATGAGGACGGTTTCGTCTACATCACCGACCGCAAGAAGGATCTGATCGTCACCGCGGGTGGTAAAAATATCGCGCCCCAACCCATGGAAGGCGCTTTCAAGCGGAACAAGTTCATCAGCCAGATCGTGATCCTGGGCGACCGTCACCCCTATCTGGTCTGCCTTATCGTGCCCGACTTCGAAAATCTTGAGGCGTGGGCCACGGAGCACAAACTGAGTTGGACGGATCACGACGACCTGCTCCGGAATCCCGAGATCACGGCCAAGTACCAGCGCGGGGTCGACCGGACAAACCGCAAGTTCCCCAGCTTCAGCACGGTGAAGAAGTTCGCCCTTATCAAGGATGAGTTCACGCTCGAGAGCGGCGAACTGACGCCCACCCTGAAGGTGAAACGACGGGTGATCCAGACCCGGTATGAGGACCTGATCGCGTCACTTTACTCGGAGGAGTCCTGACCTCACGTGACGAACGAATCACCGACAGTCGACGGACGAGACAGGATGTTGCTGCGCCCCTTGGTCTGTACGATCATCGGCATGGTCGGCAACATCCTGCTTACCATCGGCAAGCTCATCGTGGGGGTCATGAGCCACTCGGCCTCGCTGGTTGCCGACGGCGTACACTCGTTCGCCGATCTGGCCGGCGACGTGGGTGTTGTCATCGCCCTGAAGGCCGGGTCGCGTCCACCCGACCGGGACCATCCCTACGGCCATCACAATTATGAGACCCTGGGCGCCCTGGCTGCGTCGTTGTTTCTCCTGATCACCGGCGCTCTGCTGGGCAAGGAAGCCATAGACAATCTTCTGGAGGGCGAAACGTCCAGGCCCGGCATTGGGGCGCTCTTTGCGGCCATCGTGTCGATCGTGGTCAAGGAGGCCATGGCCCGCTATACGGACATCGCGGGCCGTATCCACAACTCCCCCGCACTGCGCACGAATGCGGCCCACCACCGTTCGGACGCCCTGTCATCGTTGGCCGCCGTGGTCGGCATAACGGGCGCCCGCTACGGCGTACCGTTCCTTGACAACGCTGCGGCCTTGGCCATCGCCGTGTGGATCGTCTGGATGGGCTGGGGGCTGATGAAGGAGAACACCGACATCCTCATGGAAACGCGGCCCGACGACGAGTTCTGTAAGCGGGTTCATCAGGTGGCCCTGTCCGTCCAGGGCGTGGAGGCGGTGACTTTCCTGGTCGTCAAGCCGCGCGGATCGATCTACCTGGCCGACATCTCCATCGCCGTCGCTCCGGACATGAGCGTGGCCAAGAGTCACGAGCTGGCCCACGCCGTGGAAGACGCCCTACGGGAGGACGTGGCGCGGATCATCGGTGCGACGGTCCATGTCGAACCACATCAGCCGCCTAGCGCGGGCGAGATCTCAGGGTAACCAGGAACGTCAGCCGTTCGCCTTCCCGCATCACAACCACGGGAACCGACCGCCCCGCCCCATGGGACTGCAAGGCGACGGTCAAGTCCGGCAGCCCTGTAATATCGGTATCTCCCAATTTGACGAGTACGTCTCCCTTGCGCAGGCCGGTCTCCTCCGCCGGACCACCCGGCATGACCCCGGCCAGACGAACACCCTCGACTCCCTCGACAAAGTCGGGGATGGTGCCCAACCATGCCCGGTCGCGTCCGTTCTGGGACGAACCGACCAACGGCAGTTCCGTCTGCGCCGTATAGGGAAATCCGTCCGGGCGTGACAAGGCGATCTCGGCAACATCGGCCGTGAAATCCGTGACACGAACAAGACCCTCGAAAGTAACCAGGCCCCAGCCATCATCCACGGTGTGGTATTGCGGGTGCGGCCCTGTAAAAAAGAAGAGGACCGGGATGCCGGCCGCATTGAAGGAGACATGGTCGCTAGCGCCCCAGCCGCTGTCGCTCAGTTCGAGCGCCAGCCCGTGTCGAACGTTGGCCTTAACGACCAGATCCCGCAGTACAGGCGAGGATCCAAGACCTCCCACATAGAGACGGTCATCCCTGAGCCGCCCGATAGAATCGAGGTTGAGCATGAGGTCGACCACGCCGTCCTCCCAGAGTGGGTGCGCCACTAGCCAGGCTGAGCCCAACAGGCCGATCTCTTCACCTGCAAAAGCCACGAATAAACAACTGCGCCGGGACGCCTTGTCATCAGTGGCTAAACGTTCCGCGAGCGCCACGAGGGCGGCCACGCCCGAAGCGTTATCCTCAGCACCGGGATAGAACCCCAGCACTTCGGCGCCGTCTTCAGAGCGCTTGAGTCCAAGATGATCGTAATGGGCGCCTATAACGATGATCCGTTCGCCTAATTCACCGGCCCCCGGCAGCCAGCCGAGTACGTTGCGACCGGTCGCGACGTCGGTTTCGTCGACGGAGAAGGGAAAGTCCTGGAACCAGTCGTCTTGGCCAGGAAACGGTTTGAGACCCGCAAGAGAGAACCAGCCGGCGATACTGTCCGATGCAGCAAGGGCGCCCGGTTCGCCGTTGCCTCGTCCTCCCATCTCCTCAGCAGCGAGTGTCCGGACCCATTCGCTCATAGATGTTGAATCCGAAAAGACCGGTCCGGCTGCAAAGACGCCGGATGACAGCAGCATCAGACCGATGAGGACTGGTGCAAAGTGATGACACCTAAGAGACATCGTGGAATACTCCCGAGAAGAGACGTTTGAACTCGCAAACGATATGGCCAGCATGACCGAGGATACGACACACATCAATGACTTGTTCGGAGACCTGCCGCCAGTCTCTGCCCCGGCGGTAGCGATTGTCCGCACACTTCACGAAGCCGGCTACACGGCCTATCTCGTGGGAGGTGCCGTACGCGACCTGATCCTGGGAATCGCACCTGGGGACTTCGACGTGGCTACAGATGCTCTCCCCGACCAGATCGCCGCGCTTTTCCAGGAAACGAAATTCGTGGGCGCAGCCTTCGGCGTCATGATCGTCAGAAGCAACACCGAGCAGGTGGAAGTGGCGACCTTCAGACACGAGGGTGTCTATCTCGACGGGCGCCATCCGGAACGGGTCGAATTCAGCGCCTCGATGGCCGACGATGCGCAGCGACGTGATTTCACGGTGAATGCCCTGTACCTGGATCCCCTCAAGGGGATTGTTCATGATCATGTGGGCGGGCTCGACGACTGCCGGACCCGCACTCTTAGAACCGTTGGCGAACCGGCCGATCGATTCGCCGAAGACGGACTGCGACTGCTGCGCGCGGCGCGTTTCGCTGCGGCCTGTGACCTGGACGTCAAAACCGCCGTCCGTCAGGCCATGAGGGCGTGCCGTCGGATGATGTGCGCCGTCTCCCCCGAACGAATCGCTCAGGAATTAACGCGCATGCTCACCGGTCCGTCACCCTCGCGCGCCCTAGATTTGATGCGTGAGACCGGTCTTCTGGATGAATTCCTACCCGAAATCAGCGCCCTGCATGGCGTACCCCAACCCCCCGATTACCACCCCGAGGGAGACGTCTGGACACACACCCTGCTCATGCTTGAGGAACTGGAGACATCCGATGCGGCCCTGGCCTTGGCCGTACTGCTGCACGATGTCGGCAAGCCGCGCGCCATGCGTCGCACCGGAGGGCGCGTCCGTTTTCATGGACATGACCGCATCGGCATGGAAATGGCGCGTGAGATCCTCGAACGCCTACGATTCTCGCGAGCGATAATCGACAAGGTGGCGACCATGGTATTGGGACACATGAAGTTCTTCGATGCGCCCCGTATGAAACCCGCCACCCTGAAGCGGTTCATGAGGCAAGCGCATTTTGAGGACCTTCTCGAATTGCATCGGCTCGACAAACTCGCCGCGGACGGGAACCTGTCGACATATGATTTCTGCCGATCGCACCTGGAAGACTCATCCGACGATGATCTCGCTCCCCTCCCCCTGCTGACCGGGAACGATCTGCTTGCAATGGGAGTGACTCCCGGCCCACGAGTCGGCGAGATGCTCCGGGAGCTGGAGACCGAGCAATTGGAGGGACGTCTGAATACGGTCCCGGAAGCGAAACTGTGGGTACACAATCAGCTCGGGGACAGGCGCGGACGATAAGATATGACGAGACTCTAGAAGGAGACGGCCGCACCGATTCCCCTGGGGTCGCTCGCTCCGACGGGAAGACCCTCCGGATCCACCACGATCATCTGCACATTGCCCATCTCCTCGCGCACGAACGGGTCGTGCCCCAACCGTCGCAATTCGGCCAGCGCCGTACTGTCCAGGGCGGCCGGTTCGTAATAGAGCAGGTCGGGCTGCCATTGCTGATGCACGCGCGGCAAGGCCACGGCCTCGACCGGCGGCATTCCGTATTCGACCACAGCCAGGATGGTCTGCAGGGTTGCCGTGATGATGCGGGACCCTCCGGGACTGCCGGTGACCATGAAGACACGCCCGTCCCTCAGCAGGATGGTCGGCGTCATGCTCGACAGGGGGCGCTTACCAGGCGCCACGGCATTGGCGGTATTCCCGAGCAGGCCGAAAGCGTTGGGGACACCGGGTGCGGCGGCGAAATCGTCCATCTCATCGTTCAGCACGACGCCCGTTCCGGCGGCTACCATTCCCGAGCCGAACCCCAGGTTGACGGTCAAGGTCGCCGCCACGGCATTGCCGTCCGTATCGACGACGCTGAAATGGGAGGTGTGTTCGCTCTCAACCTCGTCTCCCGACATCCCGCCGGCGAGTTGCCAGGGATACACCTCGGCGGTGGAGATCAGGGCGGCCTGTGAATCGGCGCGCGCCATCGAGGTCAACCAGTCCACGGGTACGTATGTGAAGTCGGGATCGCCCAGCCAACGACTGCGGTCCGCGTAGGCGAACTTCATGGTTTCTACCAACCTGTGGACCCGCTCTGGGCTTGCAGGATCAAGCTTGGATAACCCGCAGCTCCGCAGCATGTTCAGCATCTGGATCAAGTGCACGCCGCCGGAACTCGGCGGCGGCATTGAGATGATATCGAGATCACGATAACGTCCACGCACAGGCTCACGCCAGCAGGGTCGGTATCCGGTGAGATCATTTTGTGTCAACAATCCGCCCGCGGCCTCCACGGCTCTCACGATACGGTCTGCGATCTCCCCCTCGTAGAAACCATCGGCACCGTGATCACGAATGGCCCTCAGGGTCGTAGCCAGGTCGGGTTGGTGCAGGAATTGGCCGACGGCGAGTGGGTGGCCGTTGGGCATCAGGATCTCAAGCGCCGCCGCATCGAAACGATCCCGGTGAATGTCGATACGCTCATGCAACCGCTCGTCCACAGCAAATCCAGCTGTGGCGAGACGGATCGCCGGCGTTACGAGCTTGTCCCAGGACAGGTGTCCGCAGCGTTCGTGAAAGGCCTCCAAACCCCGCGGGAGCGATGGCACGGCCACGGACAGAGCGCCATCGCGGCTGAGGGTCGGCACGACCTCGCCTTCGTGCAGAAACATGTCCCGGGTCGCGGCGGCCGGTGCGATCTCGCGGGCGTCGAGGGCAAGTTGCTCGCCACGTTCGGCCTGGTGAATCACCAGGAACCCACCGCCACCGAGACCTGACGAATAGGGTTCGACGACGGCCAGTGCAAAGGCTATCGCCACGGCGGCATCTGCAGCGTTACCGCCGGCCCGCAGGATCTCGGCACCGATTTCGGTTGCCAGAGGATGGGCCGTCGCTACGGCGGCGCCGTTGATCCCGTCATCGACATGTGTCCCACAACCCGATACGGCCAACAGGAAACCGAGTACAATCATTCCACATCTCAAATCACACGCTCCCGGATGGGTCCTCGACACAGAGAAGTCCGACACAGGCGCCATGCCCGCCGCAATGGGCAACCGCGAGTTCCACGAAACGGTCCGTGTGTGCACGCATGGCCTCATGCGCGTAGGTGGCCGTGGCCATGATCGCAACCAGCAGGGTGTGCGTGCTTTCGTCCACGCAAGTCCGCAGAGAATCGCTTGTGGGAGAGCCGAAAGGGCCTTCGTCATCGAAGAGACCCAACCGCCCGGTCAGGTGGACCTCTCCCTTGCGAATACCAGGGTATTCGTCTCCCTCTCTTCCGAGTCTCATGGTTACATCGCCGTTGATCTTGGCGAGGTCGTACAGACCGATCGGCAGCAGGAACTCCAGACTGGCTAGGTTGCAGACATCGACGGCGTTGTTGATGGCGTAGAGGTCTCCGCCTTTCAGGACACGACGCAGCAGGGCTTCGGATGACGGGCGGGTGCGCGTCGGTTGGATTCCGACGGACTTGTAGAGCGTCCGGGCTTCTTGCAGCGGGGGGATTTCCGAGGGCAGACGATCGGCATATCGAGACCGCAACTCCATGGTCAGATCATTGATGGCCGGTCGAACAGAGGCAGACGAGCCCACTGTGATTCCCTCTATCACGGCCATGCCCATGGTCAGAACGGAATGCAACTCGGCATCGACCCTGGCGACCCGCCCTTCGGGAAGTGCCAGTTCCAGGCTCATCCGGAGGAGTGACGACCGCTGTCGCCGTACAGGGTCTCATAGTAGTCGAGGTAGGCGCCGTTGCGAATCTTCTCCCACCAGTCCCGATGGTTGAGATACCAGTCCACGGTCTCACGAATGCCGTCTTCGAAAACGTACCGGGGCTCCCAGCCCAACTCGTCACGGATGAAGGAGGCGTCGATGGCGTAGCGACGGTCGTGGCCGGGACGGTCGGTCACGTACTGGATGAGTGACTCGTCCTTGCCCAGTATGTCGAGCAATAACCGCACAATGCGGATATTCTGCATCTCGTTGTTGCCGCCGATATTGTAGACCTCGCCGGGTGTCCCCTTGCGGAGTACCACGTCGATGGCCTCGCAGTGGTCCTCCACATAGAGCCAGTCACGTACGTTGAGCCCATCGCCATATACGGGCAACGGCTTGTCCTCGAGCGCATTGGCGATCATCAACGGAATCAGCTTCTCGGGAAACTGGTAGGGTCCGTAGTTGTTGCTGCAACGTGTTATGAGCACCGGGAATCCATAGGTATGGAAGTAGGAACGGGCCACCATGTCGGCACTGGCCTTGGAGGCTGAATAGGGCGAATTGGGCTGCAGGGGGCTGGTCTCGGTAAAGAGCCCCTCGGCTCCGAGCGAACCGTAGACCTCATCCGTACTGACCTGCAGGAAGCGCTCGATCCCTCCTTGGCGCGCGGCTTCGAGCAGGGTCTGGGTCCCCATGATATTGGTGTCCAGGAATTCGCGCGGGCCGTCGATGGAACGGTCCACATGACTTTCCGCGGCGAAGTTCACTACGGCGTCGATCTTCTCGTCGACGATAATACCGTCGATCAGCTTGCGATCCCGGATATCTCCGCGGACGAACCTGTACCGCTCATGGTCCTCGAGACCAAAGAGATTCTCCAGGTTGCCCGCGTACGTGAGCAAATCCAGGTTCACGACCCGGTCATCACTCTTGCCGAGCACCATTCGCACATAGTTTGCGCCGATAAAGCCGGCGCCTCCGGTCACGAGCAGACTCATCGAGCCCACATCCATAGAGAAGATGCGGGTGTGGGGGTTGGCTCGAAAATTCCTGCCGCGTGCGGTATGGTTTGGGCCCATTACTACCGGCATGAGCATCTTCTTAGCCGCGTTAAACGCAGGGTGGACGCCCCCGTT
>DAOVZQ010000114.1 GCA_030635025.1 bacterium | reverse complement strand
CGGTCGTCATACTGGTGAGTTTCATGGCCGGCGCGCCACAGGGTGTCGGACTTCACGACCTGGCGGCCGGCAGCCGCGTCATCCCTCTATAGGCTCAGGCTTACCGTCCTTATTGATGTTTACGTAAGTGACGTTGGCGCTGGTCACCGACACGTTTTCATGCGTGTCGAAGCGATCCGACTCCACACAGACCCGCACGGTAATGGACGTACGTCCCTTCTTCACGATCTCGGTGAAATAGCTGACCACGTCGCCCACATGCACCGGCTTATGGAACTCGATCTTGTCCATGGCGACGGTCACCACGCGGCGGCAGCCCTCACGTCGCGCGCCGATGGCGCCGGCCTGGTCGATGTGGCTGAGGATCACGCCGCCGAAGATCGTATTGTGGACGTTGGTGTCGCGGGGCATCATCATCACGCGAATCGCGGGATCGGTATGTTTCATATCGGACCTTCCGTTGGTGCCGGGAGGGTGCCACGCCCAAGCGGGCGCTGCAAGACCTACACATGAATTTCACATGATAACGCCATCGCCGTAGCGCGCCGTCCCAGTATGCACTAGACTTGAAACTGCCCGCGCGATCCGGCGCCGGCGGACCCTTCGGAGATCAGATGCGATACGCCATCCTTGGCGACATACACGGTAACCTGGAAGCGTTGACCGCCGTTCTCGCTCACAGCGAAGGCCAGACCGTGGATGTGCGCTTGAGCCTGGGCGACGTGGTCGGCTACGGCGCCGACCCGGCGGCCTGTCTGGAAGCCGTGCGCGAAACCTGCGCCGCCGTGGTAAAAGGCAATCACGACGAGATGGCTGCGACGGACACCCCCCTCAACGGCATCAACATCTGGGCCGAGGAAGCCATGCTGTGGACGCGCCGCTCTCTCTCGGCCGAGCAGCGGCTCTGGCTTGACGCGCTGCCTTTGACCCACGTCCCGGAGCCTGACCTGCTGCTGACCCACGGCTCACCGGCCGATCCCGCGGCCTTTCGTTACCTGGACCTGATGTTGACCGCTCACGAGGCCTTCGATGCGATGAAGGAGTCGGTCTGCTTCGTGGGACACACACACAAGCCGTGGCACTACGTCGCCCGGGGCGAAAAAGTGGTCGGCCATCGACTGGAGTCCTGTGACCTGGATCCGCAGGCGCGTCACCTTGTCAATGCGGGCAGCGTGGGACAACCCCGCGACCTCGACCCCTGCGCCGCGTACGTCGTATACGACACGGGGACGCGGCGCCTCGATCTGCACCGCGTCCCCTATGATCTCGAAGCCGCCGGCGACAAAATCCGCGCCGCCGGTCTGCCCGACACCCTCGCCTCACGGCTCAGGGCCGGTCGCTGATCTCCCCTACTTCGGCTCGCGCTTCGGCTTGCGCCGCTCGGCGTCGGCCGCATCCAGCATCAATTCGACCGCCTTGTCCAGCTGGGGATCGCGGTCGTGCATCCGGTCGGCCGGCGTCAGGTCGACGATGTGGTCGGGGATGCAGCCCGTCAGTTCGTGGCGCGCCTCCTGGGGCTTGCCGTTGCGCTCCGTGTTGATGTCGTCGCCCCACACGTACCAACCACGGCCGGGCATGCGCACGATACCGCGGTAACGGTTACCGAAGGCGCCCGTGGAAATGACGTTGCCGCCGGTCTCCATGCCGATCACCGGCCCGCGGCCGAGGGTCTTGATCGCGTGACTGAAGATCTCGGCGTTGGAGTAGCTGCCTTCGTTGCAGATCACGGCCATGGGCTTCGACCACCGATAGAAAGGCTGGCGCTCGACCTGGGGATAGCCCACCTCGCCGTCGCGGCCCACGGTGAAGGCGTGGACGGGCTGTGTGAGGATGGTCAGCAGCAGGTCGGTGGTCCATCCGCCGCCGTTGTTGCGCACGTCGATGATCAGGGCTTCCTTGCCGTCGGCCGCGGCGAAGAGGTTCTGCTGGAAACGCTCCACCTCCGAAAAGCCCATGCCCTGGATGTGAACGTAGCCTACGCGGCCGTCGCTGGCCGCTTCGGTGACCGTGCGCTTGGCGCGCTCGGCGTCGCGATGGTTCAGGGTCCAGATGGTGCGGAAGCCGAGGGGCGTGACCTGGAACTCCAGCTCGTCGCCGCCGCGCTTCACTTCGATCCAGGTGGGTAGACCGGACCGGGTTTCGAGCGCCGCGGTGACGCTGGCGTCGTGCCCGACGGGGCGTCCGTCGACCGTGAGCAGAACATCGCCGGGCAGGACGCGGTCCGGCGCCTTGTCGCAGGGACCGTCGGTCAGGACGCGGGCCACCTTCAAGCCCTTCCCCTTGTGGGAGACGTCGTATTCGAGGCCGAGCCAGCCGTCGTCGCCATAATCGCCGGGCGAGTCCCAGCGGGGACGGTAACCCATATGACTGGCGTTCAACTCGCCGAGCATGAAGTTCATGACGTCGCCGAAGTCGCGGTCGCAGGCCGCGTGGGCCACCCAGGCGCCGTACTTCTCGCGCATGGCCGGCCAGTCGACGCCGTGCATGTCCGGGTCGTAGAAGCGATCGCGCATGGTGCGCCAGGCCTCATCGAGGGTCCGCAGTCGGACCGCGGGACGATCGATCACTAGTCGGGCGGTGAAGTCGGTCGACTCCACCTTACCGCCGTCGGCGCCGACGGTCGCGGGCACGCCGTGCTTGAGGAAGGTGAAGGTCTTGCCCTTCTCGTCCAGTGAAATCCCTCGGGGATTAACGCCGCCCTCGGTCACGGCCTCACGATCCTCACCGAAACGGGTCACCGAATACAGGTCGCGATCCTCCCCGACCACGGCGGTGAAGTAGACCTTGTCGCCCTTGGGATCGACGGCGCTGATGTACTCGCTGCCGGGCATGGAGGTCATGCGACGGGCACGCAGGTGGATCTCGTCGAAGTCGATCTCGACCACGAGTTCCTCCTCCGCTTCTTCTTCCTCTTCGTCATCATCCTCTTTTTTCTTGTCGTCCTTCTTGTCGTCCTTGGGCTTTTCGTCGCGCATCTTCTCGAGGATTTCCCATGCTTCGCGAGTCCGGTCGTGATCGACCTCGCGCAGGTACAATGCGTAGATGTCATACTCGCGACGGTCGGGAGAATGGCTGTGACGCGTGGTGCTCCAGGCGAGCGTGGCGGCGTCGGCCGACCATACGGGCGACTCGTCGTACTCGGGGTGGCGCGTGATGTTGACCGCGTCGCCGCCCTTGCTGGGGATGATCCAGATTTCGCTGTTGTAGTCGGGATCCAGGCGCGCGAAGGCGAGCCAGCGTCCGTCGGGTGACCAGGAGAAGTCGCCCAGGTTCCAATAGTCGGAGACCGACTCGTCGTGCTTGCCGTCTATATCCATGACACGCAGGTCGCCAAGGCCGCGCCTGTAGGCGATACGATCACCGTCGGGGGCCCAACGCGGATCACTGCACGGCCGTTTACCGTCGGTCAACTCGATCAGACGGTGCATGCGGGCCTTGCGCAACAACGGCTCGTCATCGTCGTCGCTGACCAGCAGGCAGACTGTGTCCTCTCCCGTGCGGTCGCTGATCAGCAGCAGAGTATCGGCGCTGCCGGGGCGGAACGAGATCTCGCCCTCGCGCCACGGACCGGGCACCGCCACGGTCGCGCGACCACCCAGGTCCTTGTTGAGCAGCACGATCTCGCCGTCGACGACCAGGGCGTACTCCTCGCCGTCGTCGGACACCGCGATGACATCGGCGTCGCCGGACTTGGTCTCGATGACGACGGGATTCTCCACGGCGTCGGCCGCCACGTCCACACGCAGGCGCTGCGCTTCGCCGCCCGCAGTGTCCATGACAAACAGGTGCAGCCCCTGCTCGAAGACGATCCGCGATCCGTCGGCGCTCAGGGAGGCCGCGCGGACCGGGTCGTTCTCGAAGTGTGTCAGCTGACGCTTGCCGCCGCCGTCGGCGTCCATGGTCCAGACGTTGGCCGTCTTGGCGTCGCCCATGTCGCCGAGCCAGTAGATCCGGCCGTCGGGAGCGGCCATGGGGTGTGTGTCGTAGCCGCGATTCTCGGTCAGGGCGACCGGATCGCCGCCGCGGGTCCAGCGAAAGAGTTCGCGTTGGTAGCTGCCGCGATAACGCACGCGGCCGTTGGCCACGCGGCCCTGGGCGACCACGAAGGTGCGGCCGTCGGTGGTGGCCACCTCGTCACCGAAGAAGTCGGCCAGACGTGCGGGCGTTCCCCCGGTCACCGACACCGACAGGATCTGCGACCCCATGGGATAGTCGAACAAGCGTCGCGAGGAAAAATAGACTTCGTCGCTCTCGGGGCCGAAAGCCCGCGGCAGGTCCGTCGTCTCGGCATAGGTGAGGCGGACGGGCGGGCCGCCGTCGACGGGCATGACGAACACGTCGAAGTCGCCGTAACGGTCCGACGCGAAAGCCACGCTCGCGCCGTCGGGCGCAAAGACCGGCCAGGCATCATAAGCCTCGTGGGCGGT
Organism: bacterium; assembly: GCA_030635025.1. GTDB lineage: Bacteria > Krumholzibacteriota > Krumholzibacteriia > LZORAL124-64-63 > LZORAL124-64-63 > JAHIYU01. Next base: position 2,985 of record DAOVZQ010000114.1, on the reverse strand, counting down.
CAGGCGCACGGCACGGCCGCCGTCGGCCGACACGCTCCACAGGTCTCCCTGATAGGAAAAGACCACTGCCGAACCATCGGGGCTGATGGCCGGATAACGGCACAACAGGGCTTCGGTGGCAAACACAGTGGTAGCGACGACCACGAGGAACAGGGTCGCGACAAAGATCTGAACTCTGGACATGGATTCTCTCCTGATTAGGCTGGGAGGCCGGCTGTATCGGCGCGGCAGCATACCACGATCCCTTCGTATCGATCAGCAACGTTTCGCGATGTTCTTGCGGGGGGGCGTCGCCCACCCTATCCTGAACCGATCATGAAAACCCTAGCGACATGCATTCTCATCGCCGCTCTCTGCGCGACATCACTCCCCGCCGACGCGGGCGAGTACCTCGACGCGACCGAGATCGGCGCCCTCGGCGCCGGCACCGTCGGCCTGGTCCTGCTGGGCCGCCATCTGGGCGACGTGGGCGCGAGCAAGCCGCCGCGCTGGACCGAGCCGCCGAGATTCGACCGTTGGGTCACCGAACACCTGGCGCCCGCGCCGCGGCCCGAGCCCCGCAACTTCATGGACAGCTCCCGCGCCGCCGGGCTCAACGTCTTCGTCCTCAGCGCCGCCGTGGCGGCCCTGGACGCCGAATACCCCGCGGGCGAACGCGGCAAGGACATCATGCAAGGCCAGTTCCTCTTCTACGCGGGCCTGCTCTCGCTCAAAGGGATACAGGATTCGGTCAAGGGCACCGTGGCCCGCCAAAGACCCCTGGCGAGCCTCGCACCCGAAGTGGCGGCCCGCCGCGCCCACATCGATTCCGCCCACGACCAGCGTTCGTTCTGGTCCGGCCACAGCTCGTCCGCCTTCTACGGTTCGACCTTCCTCAACAAGCGCCTGCGCGCGGTCATGCGCCGCGAGTTGAGCGGCGGCGAGTACGACCGCTGGTCCTGGGCGTCGCCCACCGTCCTCTACGGATGGGCCGCCTGGGTCGCCTACAGCCGCATCCACGGATACCAGCACTATCTGAGCGACGTGTCCGTCGGCGCGGTGGCCGGCTGGCTCGCCGCGGAACTCTTCTATTCCCTCGACGACCGCCATAGCCCGGGGGGCGACCCCGGTAAGGCCGCCCCCCTCATATCGTTCAGCTTCTCTTTCTAGCCTACAGCTGGAACAGGTACTGCAACTTCATGAAGTACTGCCGGTCGATCAGCCGCCACGACTCGATCCCGTCGTTCTCCGGATCGATGACCGCATAATCGCGGGTCGAGCCAAAGTAGAAGGTCGAGAACGGGTTGATCCGATAGGTGATCAATGGATCGGCGTCCCAACTCTCGCTGAAATCGTTGTACTGGATAACCAGACGCGCCGACAACTCGCGCGTGAACTGCAGGCTCCAGTGGCTCCGCAGGATATAGCCCCTGAACAGGGACTCCCCCGTATACGCGTTCTCGCTCTCGATCCAGTTCCAGCTCGTCGAGCAGAGGAAGCGGTCGATGGGCTTGAAATTCATCCAGACGTTGGCCCCATGCTCCTTACCCATGACCAGATCGCCACGGGCGATCCGGTGGCCGGTGCGCAGGTTGAAGCCGCCGTTCAGCAGATCGCTGGGATTCAGGTTGCAGTGGATGTCCCATGAATCGATGCCGTTGAACTGGGTGCCTCCGTAGCTTTCGTTGCTCTCCATATGCGAGAGTTCGACGAACGTCTGGGCCCAGTTGAGACTCATGGCGACCCCGCCCCACAACCATTCGTCCTTCCGTTGGCCGTCCCAGCTCCACACGCGGCCCCAGCCCCATCGTGGCGACCACCAGCTGAAGACGGGGTGATCGTCATACCGGTGCGTGTAGGCCGAGAACCCGGACACCTGCCGGCGGTCGTTGTTTGGCTGGAAACCGTTGTCCACGCGCAGCGTGGGACTGTACTCCCAATAGTCGAGATCAAAACTCCATCGGCGATCGTTGTACTCGAGGCTGCCATAGCCCGCGCGTCCCTTGAAGCTCTCGCCGTCGAAGGCGCGGGTGTGCTTGCCGCCATCGAAGGTGTCGCCGTCCATGTCGCCGGTGATACTGATGTCGTCGGGCTCCTCGGTATCGGTGCCTATGGCCTGGAACTCGACTTGCAGCTGCTGGGTGAGCCGGATGCGCCCGTCGATGCTGGCCAAAGTGTTGTGGCCGCCGCCGTCGATGCGACGGTCGGTGGCCAGGATACCGATCTGCGATCCCTCGCCCAACGATTGCCGCACACGCAGGATGTTCGACGTGCTCTTACCGCCCAAGGCAAACGAACTGTTCTCCTGGAAGGGCAGGGTGAAGGGCGTGTGCTCATCACGCGCGGTCAGCAGGGCGAAGCTGGTGCCGTTGGGACGGCCGGTGATCTTGGTGGCGAAGATCGGATCGTTGATCGAGCGCGTGTACACGGCGTTGAAGAACGTCCGAAACATGTCGCTCCCCTCCTGGAAGAAGGGGCGCCGCTCGGGGAAGAACAGGGCGAAGGTCGAGTTCACGTCTATCTGCGCGGCGTCGGCCTCGATCTGGCTGAAATCGGGATTGTAGGTGCCCTCCACCGTGAAGCTGGACGACAGGTTGGCCTTGGCGCCGATGGAGAAATCGCCCAGAACGGGATCGTTGTTCCAGTCGCCCCCATCACGCCCCCCGGCCTGGGTAAAGATCTGCGACGGCATGATCTCAATACCCTTGCCCGGCCTCACGCCGCGGATACCCGTGACCGTACCCCACTGACAGAACAAGCAGGGCTAGTCGCGATCGTAGGCGGCCCAGGAGTACTGTCCACGCACCTCGCGGGGGCTGTTGCGCCAGAAATCGACACGCCACACCTGCTCATCCTTGTTGGGGAAGCGGAGGCTCGACCAGGGAATGGCCAATTCAACCTGCCACCCCTCGTCGGTGATCTGCCCCGCGCTGTGGAAGATCATGTCGTAGCCCATGTCCTCGCCGCCATTGGCCGACCAGAGCAGGTCGCCCTGGATGCCCAGGG
>DAOVZQ010000098.1 GCA_030635025.1 bacterium | reverse complement strand
TCGAAGGCCAGGCGGCCCTGGCGGCCCAGGCGGTCGCCGCTCGCACCTACAGCCTGTCTCATCTCGGCGAGCGCGAGTCCCTGGGTTTCGACATGTGGGCCGGAGTCAACGACCAGGTGTACCGGGGACTGTACGGAGTCGACGCCTTTTGCGATCGGGCCATCGTCATGACGGCCGGGCTGGTGCTTCGCCATGGCGGACGGGAAATCGATGCCTATTACAGTTCTACCTGTGGGGGCGTTTCAAGCAATATCGATGAGGTTTGGCCGAGGCCGTCACAAACCTACCTGGTCAGCCATGAGGATGCCGAACGCGGCGGTCCGGCGTTCTGCGGAGAGTCGACCCATTTCACCTGGTCCACGGCCTGGAGCATCGGTGATCTGGAACGCATCCTGAACATTACCCTGCCCGAATATATAGCCTGGTACGAAGCCTCGGCGGCACGCCAGAGTTGGGCCGGTCGGATCTTCACTCCGGCGCATCCCGGAGCCGAGGCCAAGAAGCCTGGGCACCTGCTCGACCTCCGAATCGAACGACGAACCACATCCGGTCGCGTGGCCGCTTTATCCATTGTGACAGATGCCGGTGTCTACACGGCGCGGGGAGACCGCGTGCGATGGATTCTCGCACCCGCCGAAGGCCGCTACTCGATCCTCAAGAGCGCCTGGTTCGATTTGGAACTCCGTCGCGATGGAACCGGAGCGCTGACTCGTGTCGAGGCGAACGGTCGCGGCTTCGGGCACGGAATCGGTTTGTGCCAGAGCGGGGCCCTGGCCATGGCGCGTCTCGGATACGGCTACCAGCTAATCCTGGCTCACTACTATCCCGGTGCTCGGCTGGAACGAGCGTGGTCGGAATGACGGGGCGCCCGGACCTGGCCTCTCGCCTGGTCGTGGGGCTGGTCGGGCCTGAGCTCGCCGAGGCCGAGGAGTCCTGGATCGCCCGTTACCGTCCAGCCGGAGTCATTCTCTTTCGGCGCAATGTCCGCGACGCCGACCAACTAGCGGCTCTGTGCGGGCGTCTGCATGATGTCCTGCCCACCCAGGCCGAGATCATGGCCGACCACGAAGGCGGACCGGTGTCCGTGCTCGATGTCGCCTGTGGTCGTCCGCCGGCCCCCTGGACCCTCGGAGTTCTGGACGACCCCGATCTGACGCGTGCCGTCATGCGCGATGCCGCGCGATCGGCCCACGACGCAGGTGTCGACCGCATGCTCGCGCCCTGCATGGACATCCTTGCGGCACCTGATAATCCCATCATCGGGGCCCGGGCTTTCGGGAATGAACCGGACCGCGTCGCCCGCCACGTGGCTGCAGCCGTGGAGGGGATCGTCTCGACCGGCATGCGCTGTTGCTTGAAACACTGGCCCGGACACGGGGGCACACGCGGCGATACGCATCTCGAGGCCGTGGCCCCGGTTACTCCCGACGATCCCGCCCCCTTACGTGCGGGTTTGTCCGCCGGAGCCGATGCGGTCATGCTGGGGCACTTGTGCTTGTCCGGCGACGCGCGGCCCGCATCGATCAGCCCCGAGGCGGTGGCGATGCTCCGCGCTGTCGCGCCCTCGGCCCAACTGTTCACGGATGACCTGACCATGGGGGCCCTGCGGGATGTCCTTGGCCATGGGACCGATGTTTCGTTGCCTAGGGGTGGTTTGTGCGATCCGGCGGTTTTGCCGAGGTCCTGGTTCGAGGCCGCGGCGCACGGCGGCTGCGACACGTTGCTTTGCCGGGGCATCCCCTGGAAGGCCTGGCCCCAGACGGAGGCCGATCGAGACACGCCTCGTCTTGGACCTGACACTGATCCGCTCATCCCGCCCGACGTTCAGAGGCCTGCATCACCACCGAGCTGGACGGAGTTTTTGGACCGAACCGCCCGTCCCTGCTTGTCGACGTCGTGTGGCGATCTCCTGTACTGGCGGCCTTCGTCAGACCATCGATGGGGAACATTGAGCGAAGAACATCTGCGGACGGCGGGTTGGCGAGGTGGGCTTCGTCTCATGGAGAACCTGGAAACGGGAGAGAGCGAGATTCGCTACGGCCAGTTACTCGTCGCTTCTCACGCGCCCCTGACGGACGAAGACGTGTCGGATCTGGCGCCCTTGCTCGAGCCGGCCGGACTCTGCGTCGCCCTCGGGCACCCGTCCCTGGCAACGACACTGACCGCGCGGTTGCCGACTGCGTGGAAGCTCGTTGCGGGACACGATCTCACGGTGCCGGTCCTCACCGGCTTCATCGAAGTGTCTGGGCACAAGTAGGGGCGAAAACACACCCCGTCGGTTGACAGCATCGGGACGGCGGACTATATTCTGCCTTCGTTCCAAGCGGGGGCGTAGTTCAGTTTGGTTTAGAACGCCGGCCTGTCAAGCCGGAGGTCGCGAGTTCAAGTCTCGTCGCTCCCGCCACAGCTTCAAAAAGACCGCGGCATGCCGCGGTCTTTTTTTGTATCTCTAGACCCTATCCTACACATGAACATCCCGAGAGATCAAAACAGAAAGCAAGACGTTAAAAACGGGGCGATAAAAACGTATATGTCGTCAAAACTAGCTTGAAGTGTTCATGTAATTTGCGCTACTATAACGCTTGTCATGACACACACCCAGCTCTCTCCAACCCTCAGGAGGGTACCGATGAAGAGGCACCTGCTCTTACTGTCCTGTTTCTTGCTCGTTGCATCACCCCTGTTCGCTCAGACCATTGGCGTGTACTTCGATGAAGAAGGCACCAGCCTCGGCGGATTCTCAGGCATCCTGCCCGACGTCGCCACCGGCTACATCCTGGTCAAGGATGCCAACCAACTTCTCGGTGGCGCCGCGTTCGCTATCGACGTTGATCCCCAGATCATAGTCAATGGTGTCGTCTCTTGGGCCCCGGCCCAGGTCGTCGGCGACTATGTGAACGGAGTAGAACTCGGTCTGTACGCGCCCATTCCCGTGTTCGAAGACCAAGTGGGCCTGTTGGGCACAATGACCATGTTCTCCGTAGGCAACGTCAGCAATGCTCCGATCACCGTGACCAACCATCCGAACTATGAGACGCCGGTGCTCGCGAACACTCAGGCGCTGCAGTCCGAGGCCACAGGCTTGACCTCGTACCTCAGGTTCCACTCGATCGGCAACGTTTGCGTGTACTTCGACGAGGCCGGAACCCTGACCGACTGGGCCTACTCCCAGGGCCAGGTCCTCTATGCCTACGTGATGGTGCGTAACGCCGAGATGTTGCTCCAGGGCGCGGCTTTGAAGCTCGACAGCCTGGATCCCGTCTTCACGTTGATCGACACGATCTACCCCGACGGCTCCCTGTTCGGTTCGCTGTACACGGGCATGGAGCTTGGTCTCTACGCGCCGATCCCCGTGTTCGGATCCGATGCGGCTGTCCTGGCCACCATTGTGCTGTTCGTTCCCGAGAACGAATCGCCCGTGAACGCCCAGTTCCAGATCGTGCCCCATCCGAACTACGACACGATCGTGCTGTCAGACACCTCGGCCTACCAGTTCCCCGCTGTGAGCTGCGGCGTGTCCACCGTGGACGTGCCCATTCCCAACGAGGATATGACCTGGGGTGCCATGAAGACGCTGTACAAGTAGAGACGATTTCCGGAATCCGTTTCGGAAGACGACGGGCCCGTGGCGACACGGGCCCGTTTTCTGTGTGTAGAACCGGGATGTGTGTATCGGCAAGAAATCGTCGACGCGTTCAGTGATTGCCGATATGTTTGCGCTCGGAATCCCAGAGATCAACCGCCGGATCTCAACCGGCGGATGTTGTCATTGAAACGAGAAGGAGAAGCCGATGCGCAGGACGTTATGGCTCATTGTCGCCACGACCACGGTGTTGCTGGCGTGCGTCGCCGGCTGCGGCGGCAAGGAGGAAACGGCCATGGTCAGGATCGCGGAGGATATCGACACCCGGCTCGCCGACTATGCCGAGACGCGGATCACCGCCAATCTCGACGTGCTGCCTGCATCGGAGCGGGAAGCGCTGGACTGGCTGGTCAAGGCCGCAGGTGTGATGCACGAGGCTTTCGTGCGCCAGGCCTTGCCCATGTCCGGTGAAATCCGCGCCGCACTCGCCACAGTTCATGGGCCGGACGCAGACGCCGTGCGAGCCTACTTCGACATCAACGCGGGTCCCTGGGATCGTCGCTTTCACCACGAACCCTTCTTTGGGGATTGGGCGCATCCCGAAGGCGCGAATTTCTATCCCCTCGATTTGAGCGAGGCGGACTTGGCCGTACTCGAAAGCGGCGCCGACGATACCAATGGACTTTACTCGATGATCCGTCGCGACAATCACGGCGTCCTGACGGCGATTCCCTACTCCGAATTCTTCGCGGACGAGTATGGACGGGCCACCGACTATATGGACAAGGCCGCCGCGGCCACGACCAACGAATCGCTGAAAGCCTTTCTGGCTGCGCTGGCCGAGTCCTTCCGAAACGATGATTTCTTCCAGTCGGACTTGTTGTGGATGGACCTGGACGGTCTGATCGAGGTGGTGCTGGGACCGATCGAGACCTACGAAGACGGTCTCTTTGGCTACAAGGCTGCCTTCGAGGCTTTCGTCTGTGTGGCAGACCCGGCCGAATCTGAACGTCTGGCCAAGTTCAAGAGCGAGTTGCCCTGGCTTGAAACCAATCTGCCTATTCCCGACGAGGACAAGAATCCCAACCGAGGCAGCGACTCGCCCATCCGCGTGGTCGACGTGGTCTACACGGCCGGCGATACGCGCACCGGCATCCAGACCATAGCCTTCAACCTGCCCAACGACGAGCGGGTACGGGAGGCCAAGGGGAGCAAGAAGGTCCTGCTGAGGAATATCATGACGGCCAAGTTCGACCAGATCCTGACGCCCATAGCCGAGACGCTGGTCGTGTCGGATCAATTGGAGCACATCGCGGCCGAGTCCTTTTTCCTACACACGCTTTGGCACGAGATGAGCCACGGTCTGGGACCGGGACGCATCGTCGTGGACGGTCGCGCCACGGAGGTGCGCCTGGAGTTCAAGGACATCTACTCGGCCATCGAGGAGGCCAAGGCCGATGCCATGGGTCCCTGGTGCATCTTCAAGATGCAGGAGAAGGGGTACTTCCCGGAATCCATCTACCAGCAGCAGGCGGTGACCTACCTGGCCGGGCTCTTTCGGTCGGTGAGGTTCGGGATCGCCGAAGCGCATGGCGCCGCCAACGCCATCCAGTTCAACTACCTGGTGGACAAGGGCGTGATCACGGTGGAGGAGGGACGCTTCCGGATCGATGCCGAGGCGTTCCCGGCGGCCATCGAGAGCCTGGTCCAGGAGATCCTGGTGATGCAGGCGGCTGGTGATTATGAGGCAGGCAAGACCATGCTCGACCGATTCGGCGGCATGTCGGATATTTTGGCCGATGCGCTGGCGGCGCTTGACGGTGTGACCGTCGATATCCTGCCCAGCTACGCTGTAGCGCATTAGGTGTCTGAACAGCGTTTGCAATCGGGTTGTGAAACGCTATAGGTGATAAGCAGCATCGGATACCAAGTGGATCGATTGGTGTGTCTACGAAAGGCCGGCCCTGAAGGGCCGGCCTTTTCATGCCGAACAGAGCAGGTCAGACGATCTTGTCGATCATTCCCGCGATGGATCCCCGGCTGAGCGGGTGGTAGCTGTCGGCCACGTCCGCGAAGATCTCACGGGCCAGGTCGGCTGTTTGTGGATTGCCGACCAGGGCCCCGTACAAGGGCTTGAGGTACTTCATGCGCCCCACGTCCGTGAGGACTTCGCGCACCCGCGGAAGGGCGGGACCGTAGGCCGAGGCGGCCGCGACGGTGAGCCACTCCACCAGGATCTCGTAGTTGCCCTTGGCGGTTAGGCCGAAGGTTTCGTCGAGCCACCGACAGTCGTCCGGGGGCAGGGCGCGGGGCAGGTCCTGCAGGAAAAGCTGCCATTCGTCCGTGGACCAGGTCGAGGCCACGGCGGGGTCGGGGCGCGCGCCATCGAGCCAGCCGGTAGCCAGGTGACGGATCTCGTCGAGGCGGGCCGATCCCACGGGCAGTTCGTTTCCGGGCATGCCGGGGTCGAAGATCCAATGGCGGCCGTTGATGCGGTCCAGTACGCCGGGTAGCTTTTCCTCGAGAAAAACGACGAACTCCTCGGTGGTTATGGACTGGAAGCGGAAGGTGTCGATGTAGTCGAGGAGGAAGGTGTCGAAAGCCTTGCGACCCACGGCGTCTTCCAGCAACAGGACGAACTGGGCGCCCTTTTCGTAGGGGACCAGCGAAAAGACCTCGTCCGGGTCGATGCCCTCGAGGTCCGTACGCAGCTTCGTGAGATCCGAGTCCAGGCCGAAATTGTCCAGGTGAACCTGCAGGGCGTTGCGTCGGATCACGCCCTGTAGATTGGCGTACTCGACGCCGTAGATTTCTTCGAGAATGCGGCGCTCGGCATAGACGGTGAATCCCTCGTTGAGCCAAAAATCGTTCATGGTGGCGTTGGTCACCAGATTGCCGGTCCAGGAATGGGCCAGTTCGTGGGCTACCACGTTGACCTGGGATCGGTCGCCGGCGATGAGCGTCGGCGTGAGGAAGGTCAGACGCGGGTTCTCCATGCCGCCGTAGGGGAAGGCCGGCGGCATGACCAGCATGTCGAAGCGGTCCCACACGTAGGGTCCGAAAATCCGCTCGGCCGAGTCGATCATGCTTTCGACTTCGGCGAATTCCCAGGCCGCCTTTTCGACCGTTTCCGGCTCGGCGTAAACGCATGAGCGCGGGCCCAGGTCGGCATGAGTCAGGTTGCCCACGGCCAGGGCCAGCAGGTAGGTGGGAATGGCCTGGGGCATGTCGAAGCGCCAGGTGGTTTGCCCGTCGTTGTCGGATTCGGAGCCGGTGCCGGCCGCCGACATGACCGCCTTCAGGGGGGCGGGTACCGTAACCTTTGCCGTGTACGTCACGCGATGGCGCGGCGTGTCCTGACAGGGCACGAGGGTGCGGGCGTGAATGGGTTGGCACTGGGTGAACATGAAGGGGTGTTCGCCGCCGGCGGTCTGCTGGGGTTCGAGCCAGCCCAGGGCCACGGCGTTGGCACCGGTGGCGTAACGGATCACGATGCCGCTGGTGTCGTCTGGTAAATCGAGTCGCAGGCGACCTCCCATGATCGGATCGGTCTCGGCCATGGACCAGGGGATGGTCGCGCCGTCGGTGGTCGTGACGTCGCGGATATCGAGATCCCGCGCGTCGAGGTCGAGGGTACCGCCGGCGGGTTCGCGCAGACGGATGGATACCTGTCCGGTCAGCGTGTGCGCGATGAAATCGACAGTCCAATCCAGGTCCAGATGAACGACGACGGCCTGTCCGTCGTCACACCAGGAATGCGGGTCGAAACGACTCATGATCTACCTCCACGGCTTTAAGCTCAATATCTCGCCAATAGGGTCAAGAGGTCTTCCAGGACGGCTTCCGGGAACGGAGGAAGTCTGTCCAGCTCATCGCTGTTTCCGTCGGCCAACGCTGCGGTCTGGTACGTCTTCAGGAATTCGGCCGTATCGCCGGCGACTTCCTGCAGCCTTCGCTCACCATAGTGTTCGACGATCAGTCGCGCCATGGCCCATCCGGTTTTTTCGTAGCGGTCGTTGAATTGGTAGAGTACATCGATCCTGGCGCCGAACCGCTCGACGTTGTGGTCCAGCAAGGGGTCCAGCATGTTGCTCAACGTATTGAAGGTGCGTGTGAGGATCTTGTTGGCATCCACAATCATGGCGGCTTCTCCGACCCTGTCGTTCCGTAGCAGGTCGTGTTCGTCGTCAAAAGCGATATTCGGTTTGTCGTTGAGCCAGGCGCTGATCGCGCCGTGCCGCAGCATGCAGAAGGCGCCGACCAGTTTCACGGCGCGGTCCTCGGTGGCGATGGGCCTTATGCCGTCCACTTTCGCCAGGACGTCGTACATACGGCCGGCCAGGATTCCCGCGGTTTGTTCGGAGCCGCTCGCGACCGCGAGTCCCACGTCGATGGCGAAACGGTTCGGCTCTCTGAAATTGATCAGGGGCTGGTTCGCCATGAACTCGATGGTGATGGTCGGAGGCCATTCCTCGGCCGGTGCGTACCGGGTCAGGACGTCACGCAGGTCGTTGAGGTT
>DAOVZQ010000153.1 GCA_030635025.1 bacterium | reverse complement strand
TCGATGACGGTTCCGGTCATGTCCGCCGGTCCAGCCGCGCCATAGGCGTAGTAGGACGTCCAGAGGAAGATGTTGTCCCCGTTGCCCTTGCAATCGAAGATCTTGTTGTGCGAGAAGGAGCTGCTCTCGACGCCGTTGACGTCGTAGGGGTGATTCACGATGTAGAGGCCCATGCGTCCCTGCGCGCCGTCCTGGGACGCGTAGTTTGTGTTGGGTCCGATCACGCAGTTCTCGACCTTGATATTCGAGATGGCCTGCGTATGGGCGTACACGCGCACGAGCGACGTGTTGGCGTTCCCCACCGCGAACAATTCGCCAACCACGAAGCCGTCGAAGGTAACGTCGCTCGTATCGTGAATGTCCACGATGGCCACGTACCCGCCGACAGGATCGGGATGCGTGATGATGGTCTCCACGGCCGGATCCCATGCATAGTCCGCGGGAACGGTGTAGCCGTTCTTGTTCACGCCGGCGGTGGCGCCGAGCAGCGTGATGGGATTCTCGATCAGGAGTGCTTCGACGTAGCTGCCGGCCGCCACATGCACCGTGCTGCCGCTGACGCTGTCGATACCCTCCTGGATGCGTCCCCCGCCGATCTGGGCACCGGCATCATCGACCCAGAGTTCGGAAAAGTCGCCGGCATAGCCGGGCATCAGGTTGGCGCCGCCCCCGAGCCACGGTGTGTAATCGACCGTGCCGAGGATAGAGGCTTCCAGGACCGCGGGGTCCGTTTCGCCCCAATCGTTGCCCGACGCGTTCTGGACCGTGGTCAACACGTCGCTGGCGTAGAAGTAACCGTCGTTGCCGTACAGACCGTTGTCCGTGGCCTCGATGGTGATTTCGCCGCCGGAACCGAAGGCCACGAAGCCCCAGCCCCAGTTGCTGACTACACAGTTTGTCACACTTAGATCGATGAGGTCGCCGGCCTGGTAGTTCGACGCCGAGACGCCGTAGCCGGTTGTCTGTCCGACGAAATCGCAGTTGGCGAGTTGGACCGTGAGGGCGCCCTTGTCGTTCGCCTTGTCGCCGCTGTAATCGCCGTAAGGTGAGGGCTCGGCCTCGGTGAGCAGATCGCCTTCGGCCTTGAGAGCCAAGGCGTCCTGGATGCGGATATAGAAACCGTTGCCGGAGTCGACATTGCTGTTGGTGATTAACAGGCCGTCGGCGGTGGCGCTGGTTTCCTGGCAGTATACCGCGGGGTCGCCGTCGTTCACGGCCGTGTCGTCGATGTCCACGGTGCCGGCCGCAATCAGCAGGATGCCCGACGCCGCCCAGCCGTCACCGGTGTATATGTTGCCCGTAACCGAGCAGTCGACGATTGTACCGCCGAGGCCGCCCCACATCTGGATGCCGTTCTGGGCGGTGATCGTGGTCGGGCCGGCGCCGGTGGTCGTACACTCGACCACGTTGGCGGTCAAGCCCGTGCCGTTCAGGGCGATGGCGCCTTTCTGGTAGTTGAGCACGTCAACGCGGGTCAGGTTGACGGTGTAGGGGCCGCCGGTATCGTTGTAGGCGTAGACACCGACGCCGTGCTGGCTACCGCTGAACGGCGTGTCGATGACGTTGTTCACGTCCACGTCGATCAACGAGCCGCCCGAGTTCCAGAAGCCGACGCCCTGGAAGCGATAGTTTGCGTTGCCGCGACCGAGACCGTCGACGGTCAGGTCGCTCATGGTGAAGGCGTTCACGCCGTCGACGAAGACGATCGCATAGTTGTCGAGGCTCGTCGTATAGAAGAGCGTCAGGTTGGTTGGGGAATCGATATAGGTGGCGCCGGCTCCCGCGCCCGAAACAGTAAGATTTTCCTTCGTGATATGAAGCTGCTCTTCGAAGCGGTCGTCGGCGACGTTGATCGTGTCGCCCGGCAACGCTGCGTCGATGGCGGCCTGGATGCTCATGCCGCCCAGGACCAGGAAGTCGCCCGTGGCGATCTCCTGGAAAGAAGTGGCGTCCTCGAATCCCGCGAAGACCAGGGCCGCGAAGGCCTGGGCGTCGGCCAGGGTGTCCTTATAGAAGATGAACCCCTCGGCTCCGACCCTGTATTCGTCATTCCGAAGCAGGTATTCGTAACCGGCCACCACGACGTTCGTGCTGATCAGCCCGAACTGGTCCTCGACGAAGACATTGCCCTCGTTGAAGGTGCAGTTGTCGCCGTTGATATCGACATCGTCGCAGGCCCGAGTGGGGACCAGATACTGTGAACAGTAGATCGCCAGGCTGCCCCACGCGTTGTTCGTAGTGCTGCAGTTCTCCACCGTCACATGGTGGCATCCGGTCAACTGGATGCCGTTGCCCCAGGTGGAATCGTCGGATGTGACGTCCTCGATCACCACGTTGTCGTAGCCGTGAATATCCAGTCCGGCGCGACGCTTGGCGACGGTGCCGCTGCCCTGGATGGTCAAGCGCCTCACGGTCAACCCGTCGAGCACGTTGGGTGTGCCGCTGGCGTGAATGACATAACCGGCTTCGACAGCCGGCGCCCCCGTCACGACGTTCAGCGTGAAGTCCTCGAGGACGATCCCGCCGGCGTTCAGGCCCAGGCCGTAGCCCGTGCCGCAGTCGATGTTGATCACCACCCCGGTTTCGCTTTGTCCGCTGAGCGTGAGCGCGTGATTGATGTGCAACGTGCTCGTGAGCGTGTACGGACCGTCGAGAATGATCACGACATCGTCGGCGACCGTGCCGGCCACGACGGCTTGAAGCGTGCCGTCGGTCGGCACGGTGTAGGTTGCGGCCAGCGATCCGGACGCCACGATCAGCATCAGAATCAAGGCCAGACTGGTCCTTCGCATGGGAAGCCCCCTGTTCTGTGACACCTCAATAACGGATGGCGGCTGAATAACACGCCGCCGGCTCGTCAAATGGGCGATGCAAAAAACCGTCGCTTCCGTGCCCACATCTTTGGGGCGGACGGCGGATTGCCAGACCAATAGGGCGAGTCGACACAGGGCGAGCAAACGCTGGGCGAGGTCGAAGGGGCGAGATTTCGGACAAGGGGTAGTAGTGTTTGGCTATTCGGAGTCTCAGAACAAGTGTTGTTGATCCCGGATATATGTGGGCGATCGGCCGATATTGCCATATCGAACGTTCAATGTCAACATTTGATCAAGAATTAGTAAACCTATCCAGATGCACTTGAAAAGCATGAGATATGTCCACAATCAAAAAAAACCTAGCAGATATGAAACGAGTATGTCATAATCGCGGTCCATATCTCAACCCAATCTCGCCCACAGAACAGCAAGCCGGAAGTCCGTCGATTTCCGGTGAAAGGATGGATGCCATGGCGCCAGCACGTCATTCCTACCGCTTGTTTTCGTGGATCGTCTTCCATGTCGCCATACTGTTGCTTGTCCAGGTCGGCGCACAAACCGTATCCATGGTTCCGCACGTCAGCATTCCCACGACAACCGAGTTCCTGGTGTACGTATACCTGGATTCCGATGACCAGGACGTGCAGGGTGTCGAGATTAAGTTGACCTTCGACAAGACGATCGTCCGTCTGGACGAAATCACGGCCGGCGACTGGTTCACGACTTCTGGGCTCGACTACTTCTTTTGGGATTACACGACGCCCGGCGCCGACACCATCCACTTTACCGGCGCGTTGCTGCACGAGGGCCAGGTCACCAGCGGTGTGATCGGGATCTGTCACTTTGCGGCTTTGGGGCCCGGGATCTGTCCTGTTGATTTCGTGGATGTGGACGTGCGCAACAGCATCAATCAGGACCTGGGGGCCGGGCACAGCGTGGGTGATCAGATCATCATCGACAATGCCATACGTAACGAGCGGCTCGGCTTCGGGGAGATCAAGATGCTCTATCGCTGATAGCACACAGATGAACGAATAAAGGGGCGGGCCATGTGGCCCGCCCCTCGTCTATTCGGCACGGTCTCGTCGTCACTCGCCGATCAAGGCCGCCGTCGTCGATTGTGCGCGGCACTTGGCGCCGGTGTACGTCACGGTCACATCGCCCGTCCCCTGGACGAACCACTGTACCTCGCGCGTGCCGTATCCGTTGGTCCAGGTGGGAACACGGTGCGGTCGCCGCTCGACCGGGGCGACGACGTCGTGCCAGCGGTCCAGCAACACACCGCCCGACAGGACCTCGATTCCGTCGCCGGCGATGCGAAACTCGTCTAGGGGCAGGATCGACATGGTGCGGGCCTTATCCGACAGGGTGGGTATCGCGCCGGCATTGACCGCCCGCGTCCGCACCCGCCACAAGCCGTCGCCGAGATCCTTGGTCTCGGTGATTTCCACGCTGAGCCGCGGCGCCTGGCCGGCGGTCCACAGCACGTACATGGCGTTGCGGTGCAGCATCTCGGGCATCATGAACGTCGGCGGAATGCGTGTTGTGAAGGTGCGCCAGCCGCCGATCTCGATCTCGCCGTAGGTGGGATGGGTGAAGGGCCGCCAGTCGCGGAACATCTCGCCCATCATCAGGGCGTCGTTGAATTTCTGGCGCTCGACCAGGGGCGGACGCCGGCTCCACAAATTGCCGTCGTCGCCGTTGGGTGCGTCGCCGCGGCCGCGGTAGGCGGTCTGCGACGACATGTACAACTCGCCCACGAAACAGTAGATGCCCAGGCACTGGTACATCCACTCGTCGAAGTCGCCGTGGGTCTCGTACAGGTCTTTCGAGGCGATCAGGTATCGATAGCCGGGGACCACGCGCTCACCCTCGACGCCCAGGAAGTCGAAGACCTTCAGGTCGCCGGGCGGGATGGGGGGCGACATGTCCGAGCCGGGTCCGCGCAACCACATGCCGCCGTAGTTGTGGAAGTTGAACCCGAAGCAGAGGTTCGTCTGCGCGGCCAGGAAGTCGGACACGGCCTTTGTGTTGCGGGCCGAGAACGGGTAGTTGCCCGAGCCGCCCTGCACATAGCGTGGCTGCCACATGAAGCCCCAGTTGCGGTTCATGTCGAGGTAGCCGGGCGTGTCTTCGTTGATGCGGCCGTCGTGGTCGTTGTCGATTCCCTCCATGCCCAACAGCCGCCACTCGGCCTGTTCGCCGGGCTTGATGCGGATGGTCACGCGCGGGTCGTCGGGGTGGGTCTTGTGGGTGCCGTGGGGGTCACGAATGCGCATCTGCAGGATCTCGCCGTCACCGTCGAGATCGTCGTAGTCGTCCTCGTCCTCCAGGCCGTCGCCGTCGTCGTCGTGGGGCACGCGCGCCGAACGTCCGATGTTGTAGCTGCTCGGATCCTCGAAAAAGCGGGACCGGTTGTCCACGTTGACCGTCGGCACGATATAGAATGACGTCCGCGCGAAGAGTTCGCCCAGCTTCGTCCAGTCGTCGTGACGTTCAAGCAGTGTCCACGCCAGGTAGAGACACACTTCGGTCGCCTGGATCTCGTTGCCGTGGATGGCGCCGTCGACGTAGATGCCGGGCTTGTCCTGGTGCGGGCCCGTCGCCGGGTCGTTGATGGTCAACAGCCAGACGTCGCGGTTTTCCTCACTTTTGCCGAGCGAGCGCAATTCGGTCAGGTCGGGATGCGCCTTGTGCAGGGCCTGCAGGACGGCGTTCACTTCGTCGTTGTCGTAGTAGCGGTCCCAGACCATGTGATCTAGGTCGACCTGGAATTCGGCCGCGGCCGGCAGCGACAGGATGAGCAAGGCCATGATAGTGAAGATGGTGCGGTTCATCGCCGACCTCCCGTCTCCTGCAAGGCCACGCCTACGGCGGAAACTCCGAAGCCCGGCGCCTCGGCGCGCAGGTTGATCATGTCTCCCGGCGATCCACGGACCAGCCAGCGCACAGAAGCCGATCCCATGGCCGGCACCTGTTTGATCGTGAGGCGCTCGCGCCCTTCCATGATTTCCGCCCCCTCCAGAGTTACGGCCACCGGTCGGGGGCGCCTGCTGCGCTTGCCCTGGGTGACGGGGTACGGGATACGGCCGCCGTTGTTCACGTAGGCCTCGACGCTCCATAGGTCGCCGCCGCGGGATTCGATTTCGACATGGAGATCGTCCAGGCGCGGCAACCAGTCGGGCAGGGTCATCAGGAAGGCCACCGGAGCGGCCAGCAACGAGTCGATCATCGCGGGGGGCGGGGTGCGCATGGCGAATGGTGCTTCGCCGCCGGTCAGGACCCGCGTTCCGTCGGCCAGCGTTACTTCGCTCCAGGGACGGAGCCCGGCGCCGTCCAAAGCGCGCTTGCCAAGGTCGGCCAGGGCTGTAAGCGCCGGGTCGCCGGAGCGGGTAGTGTCGGGGGGCGTGATGCCGGCTGTGAGCGAATCGGTCGGAGCAACAGGCAGAGGCGGTGACCAGAAATCCAACGCGAACGTCGGCGCGCCGAACTGGTAGTAGGCCCAGTCCTCCACCGAGCCGGGGGCGGACGGTGACGCGGCGACGCGGGGGGCGCCCAGGTCGTCGGACGCGAGCGAATCCTTGTAGGCCTTCGCGACGGCGGTCCACCACTTTCGGTCGGAGGCCGGTGGCGTCTTGGCCGGACCGAGATTGAGAACGGAGAGGATGTCGTCCTCGGTGGCGTCCTGTCGGCCCGGCAGACCGCGTACGGCCGTCAGCAGGTC
>DAOVZQ010000101.1 GCA_030635025.1 bacterium | reverse complement strand
TTGTCGTGATCTTCGGTGATAACGCCGGCGGTTCTGAGATCCTTGATATCCTCATAGACCAGCCAGGTGGCCACGACGTTCTTGATCACCTTGTCGGCCACCACGCCGAGCCGGGTCTCCTTGACGGCCATTTCCGCCAGCTTCACCCGCGCATCAAAGCCCGCCTCGTAGACCGCCTTGACGATGCGGTCGGTAGCCTGCTGATCCAATCGAGCATAGTCACGGGCCGCCCGGGTGGCCTGCTTCATGATCTTGGTGATGTCCAGCGGCATGTCGGGGGGCCTTTCGCTGCTCTTGGTTTCGTGGGCGTCGTTCAGGGGCAGCGGTCATCATAAATCCAATGCCCATGATAATCCCACTAAAAACCTCGGACTGGAGCCGATGGGCGATGCAATGTGAAAATATTTGTAGAATCGGATCAGTCACCGACATAACCGAGGGACTTGAGCCGGCTGCGCTCATCTTTGATGAGCGGCCTCCGGTCCACAGGCTCGTCCGAACACGAGCGCGCCTTTACACGTGTAACTTCTATACCTCGAGTTATGTTCAGAGAGTTGCTGATCCCATATAACGATGCAGATATCTAGCGGGTACGCGGCCTTGAATCCCCTGCGACTTCGGTCAGGACGTTCACCATATCCATGAGCTCGCCGGCCTGGGCGGAGAGCTCTTGGGTGGTCGTGTTGGTTTTTTCCGCACTGGCCGCATTCGACCGAGTCGCCTTATACATCCGGTCCACCGCCGAATTCACTCGCTCGATCCCTTGGACTTGTTGATCACTGGCGCCGGCCACTTCGGTGATCAGGCTTGTCATGTTGCGGGAGATATCTCCGACCTTGTCGAGAATGGCGCCGACCTCGTTGGATGTCGCAACTCCGTTGTGTGCGCTTTTCTGGGATTCTTCGATCAGCGCTGCGGTATCTTGAGCGGCTGCAGCACTGCGTTGAGCCAGGCTCCGGACTTCTGCGGCTACGACCGCAAACCCTCTGCCTGCATCCCCGGCCCGTGCTGCCTCGACTGCGGCGTTGAGCGCCAACAGATTTGTCTGGAATGCGATTTCATCGACCGTCTGGATTATTTCGGCGGTCTTGTCGGAAGTCTGTTTGATCTCCGTGATGGCAACGGACATGCGTTCCATCACCTCCCGGCCTGTTTCCGCATGGCCGCGGACATCATTGGCTATGGCACTCACCTGTCTTGCGTGATCCGTATTCCGCTTGGTAATCGTGGTCATGTCCTTGAGGGAAACCGAGACCTCGTCCAGACAGGATGCCTGCTCGTGAACGCTTTGCGATACGTCTTGGCCCGCCTGTGCGACATATTCCGAACCGAAAACGACCTGTTCCGCGCTACGTGTCAGGACCTCTATGGTGCGCGTCACAGGTCCTGCGACCGAGCGGATCACGACGACGGACGTGACGGCGAGCAGGAGGATACAGGCGACAATGCTTCCCAACGTCACGCCCATATCTTTTCTGCGATAATCCCGTGTCGTCCGGAACGAATCCTCCATGCTCTTTTTCTGGTTTTCCTTAAATGTGACGAGCCGTTGCTGAAGTGCGTTGTAGCTCGTCCGCATGTCCTCCATGGCGGCCATCATGTCTTCACCCGTTTCCCTCTCCATCATACGCAGGGAGGTCTTTCGGGCCAGGGCGTAGTAACGGCTCATCTGGGTTGCGAATTCCGTCATTTGATCAGGATCGAGCGTGGTTACGGTTTTCGCATCCCGTAGTCGAGACTGGAAGAACTCATGCAGGTCGTCCGTCTCCTGCAACAGGTCCCGCTCGGAAGACATCACCGCGTCCTGCAGGCCGTGTTGGATTGCCACAAGTGTCTCGTCGAGATCTCGACTGAGTTCGGATGCAGGGAAATAACCGCTTTCGATCTGTACCATGAGGTTCTCGTTCCGCACGCTGCCGCGCCAACTCACCAGGAGGATCGCGACGAACGTCAGGGTCGCGATCAGAGGCAGCATGGCGATCTTGTGTCTGAACTTCATCAGGGCACACGTTTCATTGAAGCGGGTTCGCTCGGCGGTCTAGTGATGTTCCTAATCAAGGACATCGATCACCTTCACGCCTGCGGCGACGGTATCGCCACGCACATATCCGATGGCTCCGCGGTTAGCCTTCACATAGATCAGAATCTCTTCGTCCGTGGCTTTCTCCGGAGGTGGAATGGCGCGTCCGGAAAACACCTGTTGCTGCCAGTAGCTGATCACCGATGACACGCTCTTATGGAGAACGTTTTTAGAAAAGGCTTCGCGTATAACCGATTCTTCATGCTGATCGACTGGCAGGGCCTTGACGCCGTCGCCCCACTTGCCGGACTTCTTCAGGAAGAGCTTGGCCACACCCGACCTGGCCATGGACGTCGTGGGGTTTGCTTCGTTGATAATGATCATGTATGCGGGACCATCACCGGATTCATGCTCTTGGGCATTGGATACACCGCACACGAACAGTGCCGTGATGAGCATCAGCAGGACGTGAATGATGATCTTCAAGACGGCACTCTCCCTTCCTAGAAACTGAACTGAACACCAAGACTGACCATACTATTGCTTTCATCGAGCTCGTCCGCCTCCACAGCCTCCATGATCTCACTCCCTTCGGGGTGGGTGAGCATGTTTCCCTCGATATCGTGGTAGGCGAATTTGATCACGGCATACGGGTTCAGCCAGTAGTTGAGGCCGATCACTCTGTCCTCGTGGTCCAGCAGTGACTGCGCGTTCGTGGCGATCTCCGCAACGGGATCGATTTCGACGGCTTCATAGCGCCCGGCCACCTGCCATTTTCCGTAAAACGCATAAGCCAGTTCGACATAATAGGATTTGATATCCTCATCCTTGTCGGCGAAGGTGTATTCCGTTCTCAGCATAAGGGAATCGGCCCTGTACTCGAGCTGAACCCCATGAACCGTATGGTCGCCCCAAGCCGGGTTCGCGGCATCGACTTCGGCGCCCTCCTCATCCGGCATGGGCTTCCCGGAGAAGGCCGAAAAGCCGAAGGACAGACCTTTCAGGGGCGTCGAGATCACGAGATGCCCGCCGACGATGTCCCGCACATCATTCTCACTCTCCAACTCTTCGGATTCTTCCATCCCGCCGTCTCCCCCGTCAGCGTCGATGAACATCCTGTAAACGTCTAAATCCGGTACTATCATGCCTCCGACATACAGGTCGTAGACGATTTGCCACTCGTCGCCCGTCTGTCCCCAGAGCCCTATGCCCGCGTATCCCTCGGGAACGATGCCGACGGAACCGTAGACCGACTGCGGCAAGTGATAGAACGGTCTGAGGGTTCCGATATCGAAAATATCCGCATAGACTCCGAACGGGACTCGAGAGAGCCCGCACTTGAAACGCAGGTATTCGTTCAGGGTCCATTCCACGAACGCCACCTCGAGCTCGGCTTCCGTTTCTTCACCTTCGATTTCGTACCATAATTGCGTGTTGATTCTCAGGTTTTCACTCGGAGAACTGTAGAGGTTGAGCATTAAGTCTACGTTCCGCCATTGATGGTCCCCCGCTCCTTCACCCTGCAGATAGTCGTACTGGTCGGAATGACCTACGGCCCAGCCGCCAGTTCCATGAATCACGACATCGCCCGGTTCCCCGGCCAGCGTGAATGAGCTAATGGAAACGATGACCAGCAACATTCCGGTCTTAAGTAGATTTGCCATATTCGCCCTCCTCATCGCCTTGCTCGATGGGCGCATCCCAGGCTGCAAACGGCCGGTGACTGATGTGGCCCAATCCAGCAACAACACATACTTAATTACTAGGCATTTCGGTCGAAAGCGGCGGTGGCTTTAGAAGTATTGGGGAGTTTTTTTATCCAGTTACCGAAAAGACGTATTCGACTGCAATTTCATTCACCGGGCCTTATCCCTCTATATCGACGTGCCTCCGATAGAGTCTCATTGCCGGAACCATGGACAGGGACTGGCAGACCTTAGGCATCCCGCTCAATGAAATACGATATGTGTCGCCACCAGCAACACGCCCAACACGACCCCGAACCACCCGATCCCGGGCGAGGCTACCCGGATCAACCCGTCCCCGCCCAACCGCCAACCGTTACGCGCGATCGTCGGCACCGCCACCACCAGAAACGCCGATATGATGATCACGCTGGTAAGAATCAGGTACGGCGTATCGGCGAAGATCAGATTCAGCGCAACGGTGATCGGAATCGTCAACACCAGCCCCGCCCATACCAACCGCCGCGACGGATTGACCAGGAAGACCGCGGAAGCGATCAGCACCACGAACCCGTTCTTGATGAAGTAGCTGGCCTTCTTGAAGAAGGGGTCCAGCGGAAACTCGGGATTGGCCAGCTTGACGTAGGCGAAGGCGAAGCCGAACAGGACACCGATCGTCAACGTGCCGAGGATCGCCCGGCGGCCCATGGCCACAACCTGGGAGTCGGTGGCCTCGGGTCTGATCCGTCGCTTGTAGATGTCCACCGACCACAAGGTGGATATGGAATTGAAGATAGAATCCACGCTGCTCATCAACGACGCGAAGAGCCCACACAGCACAAGCCCCTTCACACCCGGCGACAACAACAACTCGACAATGCGGATATAGGCCTGGTCGGGATCAGCCAGTGCATTCTCGCGACCCAGGATTCCCACCAGCGCGATGCCCGGCAACACCAGCATGGCCGCGGTGACGAACTTGAAGGCGCCGCCGACCAGCAGGCCGATCTGGGCGTCACGCAGGCTACGCGCGGCCAAAGAGCGTTGCAGGATCACCTGGTTGCAACCCCAGTACTGCAGGTTCAACAGGTGCATGGCCACGATACCCAGCCACGGCAACTGCTTGTGGTCGTTGGGCAGATGCAGATGCATGCGGTCGCCCAGGGTCGATTGGAATTCACCCCAGCCGCCCAGTTCGTTCACGGCCAGGAACGTGACCGTCAGCCCGCCGCCCAGCAACAGCACGAACTGCACGATGTCGGTGCGGACAACGGCTCCGAGCCCACCGAAATAGGTGTAGGTCGCCGAGAAGCCGCCCAGCAACACGATCATCATGCAGATGCGCAGTCCCGGCGAACCGCCGATGGTCGCCTGGAGCGCGTCGCCGTAGAGGATTTCCAGGGCGTAGCCGCCCCAGAACAGGGTCCCGCCCAGATACAGAGTGCCGTAGAGGAACATCATCAACAGCGAATAGGTGGTGGCCACCTGTGCGCCGAATTTGAGCTCGAAATACTGGGTGATGGTCACGACGCGCGCACGCAGGTACAGAGGCACGAAGACGAAGGCCGCGATGATCAGTCCGAACACCGCGTTCAACTCGAAGTTGGCCTGGGCCAGACCAAAGGCGTAGGCCGAACCGATGACCGCCAGAAAATGGCCCGCGTGCAGGTTGGTGGCGATCGTCGACGCGGCGATCGACCACCAGCGCAGGTTGCGTCCGCCGGCGAAGTATTGTTCCGAGGTGGCGTCCTTGCCCAGACGCGCACGCACGGCCACGACCATGACCGTCGCGAAGTAGGCCAGAATGATGAGTCCGTCGAGCATGTGGCTTTGGTCCTGTCGCTGTGATCGTGTCTTTTCCGGATCAACCGACTATGCTCTACTGAATGATGTTGAGGCGAGTGTTATTCGGTGATGACCATATGGAGACCATTCCGAGAATGAGTGAAAGTCGACTTCTGCCATGAACGAATCCGCCATACTGTGTCGCGGCCTGACCAAATTCTATGGACGCACGCGCGGCATCGAGGCCCTCGACCTGGAGGTCAGGCGCGGCGAGGTTTTCGGCTACCTCGGTCCCAACGGCGCCGGCAAGACCACCACCATCCGTCTGCTGCTCGACCTGATCCGCCCCACAAGCGGCGAAGCGTCTATCCTCGGTCGCGACTGTCGGGCCGAGAGTCCGGGCGCGCGGCAGGCGGTGGGCTATCAGCCCGGTGAGTTCAACCTCTACGAAAATCTGACCGGCGCGCAGCTCATGACCTACATCGCCTCATTGCGCAGTGACGTGGACACCGCGACGCTGCGGGCGTATGCCAACCGTCTCGGGGTCATCCTGGACCGTCCCATCGGCACCCTGTCCCACGGCAACAAGCAGAAACTTGCCCTGCTGCAGGCCTTCGCGCCGCGCCCCGAACTGCTGATCCTGGACGAACCCACCAACGGACTGGACCCGCTGGTGCGGCAGGTCTTCCACGAGATGGTGCGCGAGGTGCGCGATGAAGGACGGACGGTCTTTCTCTCGTCGCACGACCTTTCGGAAGTGGAGAAGACCTGCGACCGCATCGCGACGGTCAAGGACGGGCGGCTGGTGGCAATCGAGGACGTTGCCGAACTACGGGCCCGGTCGTTGCGCCTGGTCCGGTTGGACTGTGCACATGAACCCTCGGCCGAACCCTTCGCCCCTCTCGAGGGCGTGGATCGGATCGAGATCGCCGGCCGCAGTCTCCACTGCCGCGTTCGCGGCCCCCTGGGTCCGGTGCTGAACGCCGCGGCGCCCTTCGAAGTGATCGACGTGATCAGTCGCAAGCCCAGTCTCGAGGAGTTCTTCCTGAGTCTTTACGGCCGGGAGGTCGCGGACCATGTTGAGTAGTATCTACCTGAAGACCCTGCGCGACCTGCGCGGCCTGATCCTGGCCTGGGGATTGGGTCTGGCGGCCGCCGGCGCGCTCAACGTGATCTTCTTCCCCGCCTTCCAGAAACTGCCCGAGTTGCTGACCTTCCTGAAGAGCCTGCCGCCGGTCATGAAGACCTTCCTGGGCGACATCGACGCGGTCTTCACCCTGGAAGGCTTCCTCAAGATGAAGCTCTTCGATATTCTTCCGCTGTTGCTGTCGGTGATTGGAATCTCACAGGCCTCACGCGCGCTGACCGGCGAAGTTGAAGACAAGACAGGCGACATGCTGCTGGCGCTGCCGATCACCCGCCGCCGCGTGGTGCTGGAAAAGTACCTGGCCCTGGCCACGGCCGTCGCGATCATCGCCGGGACCATCGCGGGGGGCCTGATCGTCGCCTGCGCCGCGGTCGGCGCCGACGTCAACACCGTCTATCTGGTCAACGCGACCCTGAACGGTCTGCCACCGACCTGGCTCTTCATAGCGCTGGCCCTGTTCGGATCGTGCGCCCTGAAGACGAGCCGTCACGCGGCCATGCTCGCGGGCGGCGTGGTTATCGGCAGCTATGTCTTCGAGACGGTCCGGTTGATCTCGCCGGCTCTGGCGGGATGGAAACCCATATCGATTTTCGCCCACCATCGTGTCGGTGTGACCCTGAGCGGAGAGCTCTCGTGGATGACGGCCGCGGCTTTCGTCGGGTTGTCCATCCTGCTTACGGCGCTGGCCGTGAGAGCGTTCGAACGTCGTGATCTTTAAGGTCAAACCTTTGCCGAGTCCGTGACGTCAAAGTGTAATCGAAGCCGAAATCCGTCCCCCGCACAGCCCTCCCCAAGCGTTGAAAATTATCTCGCAACATCTCACAACTCGTTGCGTTGTTGTGATATCGCGCCTGTCGATTTTGTCAGGGCCCGACGCGAATACGCAACGAAGGAGTCCTCGAGCATGAGACGAATGATGATCATTCGAAGCGCCCTGTTTCTGGTCCTCGCCGCGACATCGTCCGGCGCCGAGTTCGTACCCGTCTACCATCCGGAAATGACCGTCACTCAGGCCCTCGGCGCCATCACGATAGACGGCCGCCTGGACGACGCGGGCTGGGTCGGCGCGGCCGTAGCCGACAACTTCGCCGAGCATAACCCCGGCGACCAGGTCGAGCCTCCCGTGGACACGAAGGCCTTCATTACCTACGACCACCAGAACGTATACGTGGCTTTCATCTGCTACGACGACCCATCGAAGGTCCGGGCCTCGCTCTGTCCACGCGACAAGATCTTCCAGGACGACAACGTCATGCTCTGCGTGGACACGTTCGGCGACGCGGCCAACGCCTACGAGTTCGTCGTCAATCCCTACGGCATCCAGGGCGACCTCTACTATTCCGCATCCAGCGGCGAGGACTGGCGCT
>DAOVZQ010000431.1 GCA_030635025.1 bacterium | reverse complement strand
CAAGTTCAACAATGCGAGTACCACGCTACTCGTCTACGGAACACTGATTGCTAATGGAACTGAAATCGATCAGATCGTCTTCACCTCCTTTGCCGATGATGATTTCGGAGGTGACACGAACGGCGACGGGCCGAGTACGGGTAGCCCGGGCCAGTGGGAAGGCCTCTATTACAATGGTTCCGATTCAGGGTGTTCCCTTTCCAATTGCCTGATTCGTTTTGCGGGTGACAACAGCACGGGCACCGATGGATATTATGGTTTCTATTCATCCGTGGTGGTGATCAACGCCAGCTCCCTGACGATATCAAATAGT
Source organism: bacterium (assembly GCA_030635025.1). Taxonomy (GTDB): domain Bacteria; phylum Krumholzibacteriota; class Krumholzibacteriia; order LZORAL124-64-63; family LZORAL124-64-63; genus JAHIYU01. The sequence goes on along the minus strand of DAOVZQ010000431.1, from coordinate 2,824 downwards.
GTTATCGAGCAGAATGCGGTCGGCAGTACGAGTACGTCCTACATGTCCACGGCGGTTTATGCCGGGACCGGCTGCAGTCTGGAAATGAGTGACTGTGATATCATCGATAACGGTTATCGTGGTGTCTCCACAAAGGGCAGCCTTATTCTCCATAACTGCCGGATCCTGCGCAACGGCATGGAAGGTGTCTTGAGTTATGGGGCGGGAACCGATATTCGAAATTGCCTGGTGACGGACAATGCCGACGACGGGATCAACCTGCAGGGCATCAATGCGATCGCCATTGCAGACACAGTCCTGAACAACGGCGACCATGGGCTACTCATCTACAATCTTCCCGTGGAATTCCGGGATTGTGTTGCGGCCAACAACAACCGCAGCGGCTTCATCCTTCCCACGTCAATCCTCACAGAGGCCTGGCACAGCGGCAACGATCTGCAGATCGGGGACGCGGTCGGGGTCTGGGGCGGCAATATTCCGGCCGGCACGACCTGGATCGACGAGCATCCCGTCAACGTGTACGGCAACCTTACTCTCCCTCACGACAACGATCTGACCCTTGAGCCCGGGTCAGTCCTCAAGTTCTACAGCGCCTACGGCTTGACGGTTAACGGCACGCTGATCGCAAACGGGACCGCGGCCGACAACATCGTCTTCACTTCCTACCTGGATGATGTCAACGGAGGGGATACCAACGGAGACGGGGCCACCACGCCCACGCGCGGCTACTGGCGCAACCTCACTTTCACCGCCACCAATCCCGGCTGCTCGATGCAGTACTGCCAGGTTCGTTACGCCGGCTACTACCACGGCAGCGGCAACTACTACCGCGAGGCGGTCGTGATCTCGGGCACGGGCGCCGCCTTGACCATGACGGACTGTCTTATCGAGGAGACCGGCGGCGGATCCAACTATCCTTACGCCCTGCGGGTCGACGCCGGATCGGATTTTCAGATCCTCGACTCGACCATCCGCAACAACAACGGCTACGGGATCTGGATCGCCGAACCCACAACTCTGGTCACCGGATGTGCCTCTGACGACAACGGCATATACGGATTCCACGTCCATCCCGAGCTGATTGGCGAAGTAGCCGCACTCAACACGTTCACCGGCAACGGCTGGGACAACACGTTGAGCATGATGGACGGTAATATTACAGCAGACGATTCGTGGCCGAACTCCACGGTCTACGCAGTCAACGGCACGGTAACCATCGATCCGGGCGCCACGCTCATCCTCGAAAAGGGCGTCACCCTGAAGATCAACGGAAACCGGTCCTTCAACGTCAACGGTGGTCTCTACGCCCAGGGCGACGCGGTGGAGAAGGTCGTCTTCACGTCCTTCAAGGACGACAACTACGGCGGCGACACCAACCTGGACGGGGTCAACACCATCCCCGCGGCCGGCGACTGGGGCGGCATCAACTTCGACGGCGCCCACTCCGGCTCCCTGCTGGGCTGGGCCGTGGTGGCCTATGGCGGCTACGGCAGCGTGCCCGCGGTCAAGGTGGACAACAGCACCTTCACGGGCGACTTCACCGAGTGCATCGTGCGCGACAACCTGGGCCGCGGCGTCCAGGTGGGCATCAACGGCGAGCTGACCTTCACCAATTGCGACCTCTACGGCAACGGCTACGGCCTAGAGAACCTCAACACCGCCGTCACGGTCGATGCCCGCGGCAACTGGTGGGGCGATCCCAGCGGTCCGAGCGACGTTGGACCAGGCACTGGGGACGCGGTCAGCAACTACGTCCTTTACGACCCCTGGCTGAGCCGCTCGATCGACAACCCCTGGGTGGCGTTCACCTCCCCCGCGACCAGCGGAAACTACACGGACGTCCTGATCTTCGACCTGGATGAGGATCCCCTGGTGGACGTGGTGGCCGGCACCGAGAGCAACGGCCTGGAGGTCTACCTCCGCACCGGGTTCGAGGAATGGACCCCGACCACATCACCGATCACCACGGGCCAGATCCTGAGTCTGGACCGGGGCGACTTCAACGCCGACGGACACCAAGACCTGCTGGTCAGCGGGCCAACCGGAGTACGGGTCTTTGCCGGTGACGGCCTTGCCGGATTCACCGAGGCCGCGGCACCGCTTTCCGGTCCCGGAGTCAGCGACATCAAGTTCGCCTTCGTCGACCATGACGCCAACCTGGACATCGTGGCCTGCTCGGCCGACAACGGCGGCGTATGGATCTTCTACGGCAACGGCGCGGGCTACTGGTCCACGGGCAACCGGCCGACCATGACCAACACCTACAACAAGATCGCGGTACAGGACCTGAACAACGACACCTGGCTGGATATCGTCGCGACCAGCGCCGAGTACCTGGGCGTTCACACCTGGTACGGAGCAGCCGACAGCACCTGGACTGCGGGAACACCCCTGGAGGCGGGCAGCGCCTTCTTCGGCCTGGACCTGGGCGACATCGACCAGGACGGCAACTTCGACATCGCCGCCGGTTCGGACCAGTCCGCCGTCGGCATCGTGATCTATCTCGGCGACGGAGCCGGTGGATGGACACCCCTGGACGGGCCGACCACCACCGGTCGCTTCGGCGATCTGCGTCTGGCCGACCTGAACGGCGACGGCCGCCTGGATCTGGCCGCCTCGAACCTGTTCGAGGGCATCAACGTGTGGATCGGCACCAGCACCCTGAAGTGGAACTTCGGGTACCATCCGGCCAGCACCAACATCTACAAGGCCATCTGCATAGACGACTTCACCCTCAACGGATCGCTGGATCTGGCCGGAGCCTCCACGGTTCACGGCCTGGCCATGTGGGACAACCTGACACCAGGCTTCTTCCAGGAGTATT
>DAOVZQ010000021.1 GCA_030635025.1 bacterium | reverse complement strand
GGTTTTGTATGTCCGGTGAGGAAATGCATACCCGTCTGGAAGCTGCGCTTTGTGATGTCCAACGCGGTGAGAAGGACGGCGTGCTTCTGTTCTGAGAGGTTGTGGGTCGCCGGTTGTATCTGGATCTTGGGTATTCGTCGATCCAGGCTTATGCGGCCGATGCTCTCGGATTTACGCCCAGTAAAACCTCGCAGTTTGTGCGGTTGGCCGGTGCGCTTGAAGAGTTGCCGCGCTTGCGTCGGTCGGTTGCATCCGGCGAGTTGGGATGGACCAAGGCGCGGGAGGTCGCCAAGGTGGCCACGCCCAAAAGCGAGGTGAAGTGGATTGCCGCAGCCAGGCAATCAAGCAGTCGGAGTTTGGAACAGCAGGTGCGGGCGGTACGGCTACGTGTTCGTCAGGTGCCAAAAACGGCGGGGCAATCCACATTGGACCTGGCTGAACCATCGTCGGATCCGGCTTCCCTGGATATTCAGATCACGGTGAATACAAAGTACACGTCTGAGCAATACGCTCGTCGGGAAGCCCTGCTTGAAACGATCCGCAAGCGGGCTGCGCGGAAGGGATCGACGGTGCGAGGCCTGGACCGCGCGGAATTGATCCTCGCCGCGCTGAATGATATGGCGGAGAAACTCGACACCGGTTCAGAAACCGCTGCCGCCTCAAGCTCACCATTTCAGGTTGTAGTTTACACGTGTAAAATCTGTGGCGCGGCTGAGGTGCGGACGGATCGTGGTGCTAAGCCAGTTTCAGCTGAGGTCATGCAATGCGATGCCCATATTCAAGAGCCCGGTCGGTCCAACCGCTCCACCATCCCACCCAAGAAACGCCGTGACGCCGTGATTCGAGCCGGCCATCGTTGTGAAGCACCGGGCTGTGAACACACGCGGTTTCTCGAGGTCCATCACCGCCATCCACGATCACAGGGCGGTGGCAACAACGCGGATAACCTTCAGGTGCTGTGTTCCAGTTGCCACCAGCTGGTTCATCGGCAGGGGCGGCGTCTGGATATTTCATCCCAGGGGAAATCACTTACTAGTCGTCCTTGAGCCGCGGCGTCTTGTCGGCCACGCGGCGCAGGCCCCAGGTTTCGGCGAAGGCGTCGAGATCGGCGGTGGTTGCGCCTTGGTAGTGCATGTCGCACACGCCCAGATCGCACGGCGCGTTGCGGTCAAGATCGACGAGTCGCCGGCTTAAAAGGGCCGAGTCGCGGCCCTCCTCGAGCTTCTTGCGCAGTCCCTTGGCGCCGCGCACCGGTAGCGTCTCTACACGATCGAGGTCGTTGTAGATGGCGCCCAGATCCCCGAACTCCGCCAGCAGCGCGGTGGCCGCTTTGGGGCCGACGCCGCGCACGCCGGGAATGTTGTCCGCGGAGTCGCCGGTCAGGGCCAGCAGGTCGGTCACCTGGTCGGCGCGCACGCCCAGCTTCTCCGGCATTCGCTTGTCGCTCCACCAGTCGTTCTTGGCCAGGTTGTAGATCTGTACGCCGGGTTCGAGCAATTGGGCCAGGTCCTTGTCGCCGGTGACGATGACCACGTCGTGGCCTTCGCTCCGCAGGCGTCCGGTGAGGGTCGCGATCAGGTCGTCGGCCTCGTAGCCGCGGGTCATGGCGACCGCGAAACCCATGCGCGCGGCGAGTTCGCGGCACAGGTCGAACTGGGGGATCAGGTCTTCGGGCGGTGCGGCGCGGTTGGCCTTGTAGTCGGGGTACATGTCGTTGCGGAAGGTCTTGGCGCCCGCGTCGAAACAGCAGACGGCCAGGCGCGGGTTGTAGTCGCGCAGAAGCTTTTGCAGGGTCATGCCCAGGCCGAAGACGGCGTTGATGGGCGTGCCGTCCGGCGCCGACATGCTGCGCATGGCGTAGTAGCTGCGGAAGACGTAGGCCATGGTGTCGATCAGGTATGCGGTCTCGGGCATTTGTCGTCGTCCCGGTTCAGTGTTTCGAGGGCGTGATGGTCTTGTACAGATGGATGTCGGACAGCAGTGGGCCGGCATAGAGGCGCACGAGTGTGGGTTCTCTATGTCTCTGCAACCGGGCCAGCATCCGCTCCATCGCCTTTTGTATGCCGGGCCCCGCGGCTCTCGGCACCGGCCCGATCGCCACGAACGGGACCCCGCTTTCCCGTGCGTCGCTCAGCCATTCTCCACCGGATTTCTTGATCCCGTGGAGGTCGACGACGCGTCGCTTCATGTCGCGCCCGTAGTACATGAACATGTGATTGCTGATGACGACGCAGACGGCATCCGGGTCCAGTTCTTCAAGCTTGGCATAGCCGGGACCATAGACAAAGTGACGTGCGTCTTCACGGTGCAGTCGCGCGGGTCGGGATGCCCCGGCCACGGCCAGCACGAGCAGCAGCGCCAACACGACCGGCGCGTATCCGGCTCTCCGCATGCGCCCCAGGAGAATCCACGTCAGACCACCAACGATTGCCATGACGACCAGGGGCCGGGCCATGTCCTGCCATTGCGTAACGGACTGCATCCCCTGATAGACGACGAACGCAGCGGCGAGAACCGGCAACCATTTCGGCAATCGCAGTTGCCCGACGCCGACGGCGGCGGTCACGCCGAGCAGGGCGAGTCCGGGATAAGCGTAGCGGATGGCCTGACCCGACCAGCTGATGATCCGGTCACCGGGGCCGGGGTTGCAGGAGAACGGGCTGTTCAGGTACAGCATTCCGGTGGCCAGGACCAACGCCAGCAGACCGAAGGTCATTCCGGCCCGGCGTCTCCCGTCTTTCGTGATCAGGGCCAGGGGCGTCAGCGCGGTCAGGCCCAGAAGCGCGTACAGATTCCAGCTCAGACCTTCGGTGAGCATGGTCCATAGATCACCCCAGGTCGCGTTTCCCTGCGACGACAAGGCATGGGCGAGGGTCGAAGCCCTCAGCGGCGCGGCGGCGTGATGCCCGTCGAACAGGGTGCGGCCGGCCACTTGGACTTCCATGTGGCCGAACGGATTTCCCAGCTCGACGATATTGCGTGCGTACCAGAAGCCGCCGAGCAGGATCGCGGCCGCGAGACCGCCCAGCAAGGCAAGCCGCAGTCGTGACGCACTCCCCATGGACTCTTCGGTACGATCGTGTGAACCGGGGAGGGGAAGGACGAACAGCGGTGTCGTCAATATCCAATACACGCTGCCCGACAACCTGAACCCCGCGAGCAATCCGCCACAGATCAGGAACATCGCCAGCCACAAAGGATCGCGCCGCAGCCGCCACAGCAGGATCGCACAGCACGCCGAGACGAAGAATGCGGCAAAGACCACGTCCACCTGGAGCGAATTGAGTCTGGTTAGCAGATGCGGCGTGCAGACGACGAGGGTCGCGCCTAGAACGGCGGCGGATCGGGACGCACCGAGCAGTCGCGCCAGCAGATGACAGGCGAGACCGAGGAGCGCCCAGGCCAGGACGTTCGGCGTAGTCGCCAGGAAATCCTCGCCGAAGGGTAAGACCATCAAGGTCCCCAACGCCTCCCAGCTGAAAGGATAGCTCGAGGAGAAACGATAGTCGGGAAGACGGGCGAACTGCCCGTGTTGATAGAACTCGGCTATGGCGGGCAGGCGGTAATTGAGGGTGTCGGGATCGAGGCTGGGATACGTGGCGAGTTGCCAGAGCAGGACGAGACCCAAAGACGTCAGCACCAACAACAGCGCCATGATCGGCGGTTTGAATCCCCAAGTGCGGGGAGGTGTTGCAGCGGCTCCCCGCTCTTTCGCGTCGTTGCTGCGGATGAGGACGACTCCCGCCAGGCCGGCCAGTAGCGCCACCCCGAGGATGACGTTCAATCGGAGCAGACCCGTCATCCCGAGGATCATGACCAGGCCGATCTCCGCGGCGATCCAGACCAGGACCCTGATCAGCCAGGCCTCGCTTCGGAATTCCGACTCTGGTGTGCGCACGCGGCGGGACACGCCGATCATCAGCGGCAGGGGCCAGCACGCCAGAACCGTCAGCAGTATCAGACTCCAGAGATGCGAGGGGATTGAAATGGTGTGACCTCCGGATTCGATCCGACCCTGTCGCTCACGTGGGAACCGTCGCCCGGACAGTGTAGCGTCCCGGCGTGTCCGTTATCAAGGGTTGGCCACGGGCCGCAGCGGATGTGCCTTCGTGTTGATGGGTCGGTCAGTGTGCGTTGGCCGGATCGGGACCCATGTAGAAAACGAGCTCGCCGCCGTCGATCAACTCCGCGTGCTCGATATACCGGCGGTCGATCGGCCGGCCATCGATTTCCACACGCTGGACGTAGACGTTTTCCGCGCTCTGGTTCTCCGTGCGCATGACCAGAGTAGCACCGTCAGCCAGCTCAAGCGTCGCGTGTTTCACCAGCGGGCTGCCCAGTTCATAACGCGTCGACCCCGGGCAGACCGGATAAAAGCCCAGCGCGCTGAAGATGTACCAGGCGCTCATCTGTCCCGCGTCGTCGTTGCCGCACAGGCCGTCGACGCCGCGGCCGTACATAGCGTCCATGATCGCGCGCACTCGTGATTGCGTGCGCCAGGGCCGATCGCTCCAGTTGTAGAGATAGGCGATGTGATGGCCGGGTTCGTTGCCGTGCACGTAGTTGCCGATGATCCCGTCGCGGGTGATGTCCTCAGTGTGCGCGATGTGTTCGTCGGACAATTCCATCTCGAAGAGGGCGTCCAGGTAATCGCCCAGCTCGGTGGGGCCGCCCAGAAGTCCGGTCAGAGCCTCCACGTCGTGGGGCACGAACAGGGAGTAGGTCCAGGCGTTGCCTTCGATGAAGCCCTGGCCGTGGGTGGCCATGGTATCGAACTCGGGGCGCCAGGCGCCGTCGCGTGAACGCGGTCGCATGAAGCCGATGGCACCGTCGAAAACGTGTGTGAACCCGCGGGATCGGTCCATGTACCGTTCGTGCAGATCGTCATCGCCCGCCAGCGCGGCGAGTTGCGCGACACACCAGGCGTCATAGGACAACTCGAGCGTGATGCTCACCGATGATCCGCTGACCTCATCCGGCACGTAACCCAGGTCCATGTACTCGCCGACCCCGTCGAAGTAGGGCACGCGGGAGGTGGTCACGCAGGCGTCCAGGGCTCGCCGGACATCGACGCCGTCGAGTCCCTTGGCCAGGGCGTCGGCGATGACCGAAACCGAGTGGTACCCGATCATGCACCAGTTTTCGTTGGCGTAGTGGCTCCAGATCGGGAGCATGGGATGCACGCTCTGATCGAAGTGGGCGAGCATGCTGTGGATCATGTCGCGGTTGCGGTCCGGCTGGAGGAGCGTGAACAGTGGATGCAGGGCGCGGTACGTGTCCCACAGCGAGAAGATGGTGTGGTTGGTGAAGCCGTCGGACGTGTGCACGTTCTGATCGAGGCCCCGATAGCGTCCGTCCACGTCTTCGTAGACGACGGGGCCGAGCATGGTGTGATACAGGGCCGTGTAGAAGACGTCGCGGTCTTCGTCGGTCAGGGTTTCGACCTGTACGCGTTTCAGCTCGCGGTTCCAGAGTGTTCGGGCTTCGGCGCGTGTGTGATCGAAGTCCCAGCCGGGAGTCTCTGCTTGCAGGTTCCGAAGCGCGCCGGCCGTACTCACGCCCGACAACGCCACCTTCACTTGCAGAGGCTCGTCGGCCTTCATGTCGAAGTCGAAGTGCGCACGGATCTCGCGTCCCGCCATTTCGGGGAAGTTGTTATCCTGATCGAAGCGGCGATAGAAACCGGTATAGGGCGTCTGGTCCAGCCGCTTGTGGTCATAGCTCGTGATCGGTCGGTCGAAGGCCATGGCGAAGTACACCGTGCGGGTGCGCGCCCAGCCCGTGGTCTGGCGGTAGCCGGTGACCAGGGTGTCATTCTCCACGCGCACGAAGGTCCACACGTTTTTGCCTTCGTAGTCGTAGATGTTGGCCGTCAGGTCCAACACCAGATGGGCTTCGGTATTCTGGTCCCAGGTGTAGCGATGCAGGCCGACGCGGGTCGTGGCCGTCATTTCCGCCAGGACGCCCGGATCGTCGAGCTCAACGCGGTAATAACCCGGCTCGGCGATTTCGGTCTCGTGCCGAAAATGTGAGACGTTGTCCTCGCCGGACTCGAGCTGAACCGGTCCCGAAACGGGCATCAACGAGATGTCGCCCAGATCCGAATGCCCGGTGCCGCTGAAGTGCGTGTGACTGAAGCCGTGGATGGTGTCGTCGTCGTACTGGTAGCCCGAGCAGTAGCGGTAGGCTTCGCGCACGTAGGCGCCGTCGGCGTCGTACATGTCCAGGCGCCGGGTGTCGGGGCTGAGTTGGACCATGCCGAAGGGGACGGTGGCGCCGGGATAGGTGTGGCCCATGTTGCGGGTGCCGACCATTGGATCGACATGGTCGGCGAGGTCGGCAAGAGCGAAGGTCGCCACGGCGACAACGCCGCCGATGAGCAGAGTGAACCGGATCCCGTTCATGGCAGTCCCTTCTATTCGACCATCAATTCGTCCACGAAGATGAACGCCGGGCCGCCGGCGCCGGGGTGCCATTCGGGACAGACGCCGTAGTTCGTGGCGCGGAATTTCACGTAACGGACGGGCTCTCCGTCCAGGTCGACACCCAGGTCGCGGATGATGTTGCCGTCCTGGTCGTCGGGTATGTCGTGCGAGATGCGGCCGGCCTCGTGGAATGTCTCGCCGTCGACCGACACCGAGACGACCAGCTCGATCGGCATCCAGATCCAGGAGCGCATATCCTGCAGGAAGCCGGCGGCGGCGCGGCAGATGGGTTGCGCTTCGCCAAGGTCGAGGACGGCCGTGAAGTCCTGTGCCTCGTAGCCGTGCCAAAAACCTACCCGCCAGTCGAGCAGGCCGCGGCGACCGTCGATCAGGGCGTCGGCGCCGCCGGCGGTGTACTGGGCGCTGGGTGTGGACAGCAGTTCGACACGATAGTCCTCGACGATGGCGTCGAAGCGGGCGGTGACCGTAGGGCTGGTCAGTTCGCCAAGAGAGGCCCGGAAGCGCACCGTGGTGGTGCCCTCGAACCGGATCGGTCCGTCGTAACGCCGGGGATCGCTCGTGTCGGTCTCCCAGTGGATGACCGCGTCGGGGTCGGCCGCCGCGAGGGTGACGTCCAGGTGGTCGCGGAAGCGGTCGCTCGTGGCCACGGCCCAAGGCGCCGCCAGGACCTCGACCTCCGGAGCGAGCGTGCCCGGCCGATCCTTGGGCGCGCGTCCCCAGTCGCCGTCCTCGCCCAGCTTCCAGACCAGCTCGCCGCCGCCGATCACCTCGTCGTGGGTCAGGTAGCTGCGCTCGAGCGGCTTTCCGTTGAAGGTCACCCACTCCACCTTGCCCTCGCCCATGCGCCGCGTGGTGAAGCGGTGTCCGTCCTCGAACTCCAGGCTCATGCGTTCGAAAAGCGGCGGGATGATCAGCCACTGCCGTGAGGTCGGCGCCACGTCGTACAGCCCGTACGCAGACAGTACGTACCAGCTCGACATCTGCCCGCAATCCTCGTTGCCGATCAGGCCGTCGGGCCGCACCGTGTAGAAGTCGCGCAGGATTCGCGTCACCATGTCGGCGCTCTTCTGCGGCTGTCCGACGAAGTGGTAGAGCCATGCCGTGTGATGGCTGGGCTCGTTGCCGTGGGCGTACTGGCCGATCAGGCCGGTGATGTCCGATTGGGTGCGGCCGGTGGTGGCGCTGTCGATCGTGAACAGCGAGTCGAGGGCGGCGGCGAAGTCGTCGTCGCCGCCGTAGGCCGCGATGTGTTCGGGGGCGTGATGCGGCGCGTAGAACCGGTACTGCCAGCCGTTGGCCTCGGTGTGATGGTTGTCGACGCGGCGCGGGTCGTAGGGCGTGAGCCACTGGCCGTTGCGGCGGGGGCGGAAGCAGCGCGACGCGGGATCGAAGAGGTGGCGCCAGGCCTGGGAGCGGCGGTCGAACTCGGCGGCCACGTCGTCGCGACCGAGGGCCGCGGCCATGCGCGCAATGCAGGCGTCGTCGTAGGCGTACTCGAGGGTCTTGCTCACCGATTCGGATTCCATGTCCGAGGCGATGAAGCCGTCGCGCTTGTAGGCTTCGAGTCCGAAGTGGTCGAGGGTGGCGCTGTGGATCATGGCGTCCAGGGCTACGTCGGGGGTGTAGTCGATGGCAGCCGGGTTCTCGAGAGGTTGATCAGGTATGCTGTCACCGCGGAAATAGGCGTTGAGCTTGGCGCCGCTAAATCTGTATGTGTGGCGTACCGGGGCATCAAGCTGTGTCTCTTCGTCAAATCCGCACAGGCCCTTGAGGTACGCATCGGCGATGACCGAGACCGAATGGTAACCGATCATGCAATCGGTTTCGTTAGCGGCCAGTTCCCACACGGGCAGTCGGCCGCTCTGTGAGTATTGCGCGATGAAGGTCTGGACGAACTGCCGCGTGCGTTCCCGCTCGACAAGGGTGAACAGGGGGTGAGTCGCGCGGTAGGTATCCCATAGGGAGAAGACGGTGTAATGATCCCGGTTCAGGGCCCTGTGGATTTCCAGGTCCGTGCCGCGATACCGCCCGTCCACGTCGCTGAACAGATTGGGCGCCAGGAAGCTGTGGTAGAGGGCTGTGGCGAAAACGGTCTTCTGTTCGTCGTCGGCGCCCTCCGTCTCGAATCGATCCAGGACGGCGGACCATGCGTCTCTCGCCTTGCGCCTGGTCGTTTCGAAATCGAAGGTCGCCCACTCGGCGCTTAGATTTCTCGAGGCGCCCCCGACGTCCACGGCTGATATCCCGACCTGAACCAGGACCTCGCCACCTTCGCGTCCGAAGGACAGGATCGCACGGGTGTCATCAAGATCGGTTCGGGTGAAGGGACGCGAGAATGCAGCCCTGAAGTACACGACCTGATCCTTGGCCCAGGCCGTAGAGCGACGGAAGCCCGTAATGGATGAATCGCTGGAGCGCTCCAGGCCAGAATCGAGCAGGCGATCGCGATGCTTGAGATCGATGATCACATGAGCGTCCACCCCGGCGGGGAATACGTAGCGGTGCAGGCCGGTCCGTGGCGTGGCGGTCAGCTCTACGTCGATGCCGTAGTCGGCCAAGTGGACGGCGTAATAACCTGCTTCGGTCCGTTCGCTCGCCTTGTCGAAGCTTGATCCCCAACCTTCAGCCACTCGATCCGGATAGCCGCTGATCTCAGTCGGCTCACCCGTGATCGGCATCAACAGGATGTCGCCGTAGTCGCCTACGCCGGTGCCGCTCAGATGTGTATGGGAAAAACCGAAGACCGCGCGGTCGGAGTCATGATAGGCCGAGCATCCGTCCCACCCGGTCAGCCGCGTGTCGGGCCCCACCTGCACCATGCCGAAGGGCAGCGTCGGTCCGGGATATGTATGGCCATGGGCGCCGGTGCCGATGCGCGGGTCGACGTGATCGACCAAACCGGCGGCGGCCGGCCCCGCCAGGATGACCAGCAGGACCGCCGTCAGCAACCGCATCATTCGCCCCCGCCCCGCTTCGAGAAATGCCGGTACAACAACCAGGTCGCCGTCAACGCGATGCCGAACAACACGACCGGCACGACCCAGCTCCAGAAAAAGCCGCCGATAGGCGAGTCCACGGGCAACGGTCCGTTCATCACGACCCTCCGTTCTTATGACGTTTCCGCCAGCTCCACCAGGCCAGTCCTAGCCCGACGAACGAGGCAACGTAGGCGATGCTCATGCCGATCAGAGTGACCAGTCCCTTGTCCATCACTCGCCTCCTTCGGTCTGCCAGCGCAGTCGCTGTTCGAGTTGTTTCACGTAGGCTTCCTGTTGAGCTTCGTATTCGGCGCTGACCGCCCGCAGCTTGGGGTCGATGACCCAGTAGATCGTGAGCGTGCCGACCACCGCGCCGGCCACCAGCAGCAACCCGCCGGGCTGCAGCAGGATCAGCTTGGTGACGCCGATCATCAGGGCGCCCATGACCATCGGCGAGAGCAGGATCGCGATCCAGTCCTCACGGGTCCATTCCTCGGCCTGCTCGGGCGTCCAGGTGCGCCGGATGAAGGGGCGCGGACCGTCTTGCGTGACCGCTTTATCCTCGATCAGCCCACGCTTGACCGCCTCGCGATGCACCGGTCCCCACCAGCCCAGCGGCCGCGTCATGACGTAGTAGCGCACCAGCTGGTCCATCTTCTCGGGCTTGGTGGTGAGGGTGACTGGAATGAAGATCATCGCGCCCAGGGCCATCAGCAGCCAGAAATTCAGATGGTCGGGCAGCTTGGGGATCACGTTGTAGGCCGGCAGGATCCATACGACCAGCCACGACACGCCGAGGTTGGCCATCCAACCGGCCAGGTAGCCCCACGCGTTGAAGCGCCACCACACCACCTGCAGGATGTTGGGCAGCCAGATGCCGGCCATCATCAGCCACAGGGCGAATATCAGCCACTTGGTGATCTCCTGCATCATCAGTCCGTAGAAGAACGAGCCGATCAGCAGGACGAACGTTGTCGCGCGCCCCATCCACACCAGGCGTTTCTCGCTGGCGTCGGGGTTGATGTAGCGCTGGTAGATGTCGCGCGTGAAGTATAACGCGCCCAGGTTCAGGTGACTGCTGATCGTCGACATGTGGATCGCCAGGATCGCGCCGAAGAACACACCCACCAGTCCGGTCGGCAGCAGCTCGAAGCCCAGGCGGAACCAGCCCAGCTCGTATTCGGCCTGGTCGGCGATGTGCGGCAGCATGGAGAAGAAGGCCAGGATGCTCGCGGCCCAGAAACCGTTGCGGATCAATGTCACCGCGCCGCCGGCCCACAGGCCGTAGGTCGCGTCGCGAACGGACTTGGCCGACTGGATGCGCTGGGCCTCGACGTACCAGTCGATACTCGTGCCCATGCCGAAGCCGCCGATCACCGAGATCACCAGCATCGTCAGCCACCAGACAATGGGGAAATCACCGCTCAACCATCCGGTGAAGGCGAACGCGTCCAGACGCCACTGCTGGCCCAGGTCGACGATGCGCCCGGTCACTTCGGCCGAGCCGCCCGCCGCCACGATGCCCACCATCGAGACCAGCACGATGGCGAACACGGCCACAATGCCCTGCAGGAAGTCGCCCATCACCACGCCCCAGTAGCCGGCGGCCAGAGTGTAGACGGCGGTGATCACGCTCGGCAGCACCAGGCCGACCCACACGGGCCAGTCGAACGCCAGGTTGCACACCTTGCCCATGGCGATACCCACCCAGCCGAGGATGAACATGTTCATGAAGATCTGCCAGCCGGCCATCCAGCCGCGCAACATTTCGGCGCCCAGGCCGCCGAAGCGCTGGGTTTGCCACTCGGCCTGGGTGTAGGCCAGGGAGCGGCGGAAAATGCGGGCCGAGACGAAGGCCCCGATGGCAGTCCAGGAGGTGAAAAAGGTGTACCAAAGGCCGCGCAGGCCATGCTGGTAGATGACACCGGTGATCCACATGGGCGTATCGGTGGCGGTGTGGGTGCTGAAGACCGAAGCGGCGGGCAACCACCAGGGCAGGCCGCGTCCGGCGAGGAAAAAGTC
>DAOVZQ010000235.1 GCA_030635025.1 bacterium | reverse complement strand
AGGCGCAGGTCGACCATGTTGTAGAGGACCTGGTAGAGAGCGAGAAAAACCGGCATCTGAATCAACATCGGCATACAGCCGGCCATGCCCGCCATGGGGTTCACCCCCTCTTCCTTGTAGAGCTTCATCGTCTCCTGGTTCAGCCGCTGGGCGTCGCCGGACCACTTCTTCTTGAGTGCGTCCAGCTTTGGCTTCAGAAGGGCCTGCGACTCCTGCATCTTCTTCATGGAGCGCGTGCCGCGTGCGGTCAGCGGGTAGAAAACCAGCTTGCTGAGGATGGAGATGATGATGATGACCCAACCGTAGTTGGGAATGTACCCGTGCAGCCAGTTCATGAGCTTCAGCACGAGCGTGGAGATGGGCTGAATCCATTTCCAACCCAGGTTCACGGTGTGCTCCATGGAGCTGCCGTGGTCGCGGAGACGGTAGTAATCGCTCGGGCCGATATAGAGGGAGACACCGGCGCCTGTCGCATTGTAATCGCCTCGCAGGGGCAATTCGAGTTCCCAGGACTGGCGCATGGTCTCCCGGTCTCCACCGAGGCGAATCCGACCCTCGACCACGGTCTCGAGGGCGTTGGGGATGAAGCCAAGGATCGTGAAGTATTTGTTCTGAAGTCCCGCGAAGCGCACCGAACCGCGGTATGAGCCAAACGCCTTGCCGTTGTCCTTGCTCAGGTCACCCTGATTCCGGAATTCCAGCTCCTCCCCGACCATCGCGAAGGACCGGCTGCCCACGCCTCGGCGCATCATGGCTTCGACGTGTTTTTCCGTATCGGCGATACCTTGGTTCCAGGCGAACCTCACGGAAACGGGCTCGCCCAGGTTTACCGCGACCATGTCCCGCGCTACATCGGTCTCGGTGCGAACGTCGTAACGTACGCCGATCGCGTACGATCCGGGTGTGAACGTCAGAGTCTTCTCCACGGACAAGCCCTCGGCGGTGCGGGCGACCAGGACCAGGTCGCGAGGTTCGTCGCCGGCATTGAGGCGAAGGCTGGTCGATCCGACGGGCACAAAGGATGCGGCCGACAGATCAAGCTCTCCACGATCATAGATCAGGGCGTCTCCGGAACGCGGAGGATCGAACTCGCCGTGTTCCGGCACCAGTTCGACAGGTCCGTTGTCGAGGCCGGGATAATCGAGGCCACGCCAGCTGACAATGCCGCCGCCGGCCTCGGAAAACGTGATGGTGTAGAGATCCGTGGTGACTTCGTAGACGTCGCCCCCCGCGGGCGGGAACGCCATCGCCTCGATCAGTGTCGACGGCAACTCTGTGGGCCTCTCTTCGGCCGGTGTTCGATACGATTCTTCTCGGCTCGGAGTCGAGGGGTTGGCTGCGACGGCTTGGGCAGTAACGAGGCTGTCCGCGGCAATAGGCTGCTCCGGCGGGCGATTGCGTTCCATGACCTTTGTCCAGGTCAGGAAAATCGCCAGGAAGAGGACCATGGCCAGGACCGTACGTCTATCCATGACTCATTTCTCCTGTATCGGTGTGTCTGTTGGGGTCGGATGAAGCGGGCACGGGGTCGTGGCCGCCGGGATGGAAAGGGTGGCAGCGCGCGATGCGTCGCACACTCAACCAGCCGCCTCTCAACAGCCCGTAAGATTTAAGGGATTCGGCCGCATACTCGGAGCAGGTGGGCGTAAACCGGCAGGCGGAGGGCAGCAACGGCGAAATAAGCCGTTGGTACAAACGAACAACCAGGTAAGGAACTCGCCACATGTCTACTGCCACCAACCGCGACCTAGCGCCCGAGAAAAATAGAGACCTTGGCGCATCAGCTGTCTGAGCTTGGGGACGTCGCCGCGTCGTGACCTGCGTCGAGAATAAGATTGGCCAGCATGTCGCCGGCTTCCGCCACGACGGCGTGGATGTCGAGGTCGAGTATGCGCTTTCGCGCGACCGCGACGATCCAGAGGCCCGTCCCGTTGTCCTGTGCGACCGCCTTGGGGTCGCCTCCCGTCAAGAAAGAAGCGATCGACTTCGCCGCAGCATTCGACTCCGGGAAGATGATCGCCTGGATCATGTGCCTGAGCAATCGTTTTGCCCTGTTGCGCTGCACGGCGCCGCCGACCTTGCGGCTGGCCACCGTCGCACTGGCGTTATCGGCCGCGGGCATCAGATAGAGCACGCACGACCGGCCGACAAGCTTATGCCCGTTCGTGTACATATAATCGAAGTCGGTTCGGCGTGTGAGCGATCTGGGTTTCACGCCCTGCCTCCGGTTCGATTACACGATCAGACACTCAAACGCTTGCGGCCTTTTGCGCGGCGACGTTTCAAGATGAGTCGGCCGGCTTTCGTCGACATGCGCTTGCGGAAACCATGTGTTCTGGCCCGCTTCAAATTACTCGGCTGAAATGTCCTCTTCAAGGGACTATCCTCCTGAATCAGTGTACCGGAATTGAACCGGAAAAGATTATGTATAGACCCACGCCCTGTCAAGGCGGATCATCAAGTGGGTCAAAATTACAAAACTGTCGATATCCTCATCCTTCAATATTTTGTGGATATCCATCATCCAAATTCCCATGTACGCACCCTGAAAACACGAGTCTCGCAACTCAATAATCGCCAGACACATACAGGAAATAATGTGGGCGTGTAAGAAAATCCTTGCAGCCGTTTTTCGCCCATGCTAGGTTCCTGTTCACAGGTGTTGAAAACGGCAACAGGCGACACTCGGATTATCCACATGTTGGCTAGTTTGTGGATAACTTAAGAAAACAACAATCGGTCGCTTTTCATAACCAGATACAGTAGAGTCTTTTAAGTGGTTATGTGAGATGTGGATAACTCACATACGGATGGGGATGTCTGTCAAACTCGAAAGAGAGTGGCTGTACAAAATGGAATTGGCCCCCTTGACCGACTATTGGGACGTTATCCTTGACGCGATCCGTCAAAAGGTCTCCCTGCAGACATATGAGACCTGGTTCCTGCCGCTGAAACCCAGTACATGGGACAGTGACAACGTGAATCTGGTCTGTCCTGATCGATTCTTTCAGGATTGGTTCTGCGAACATCACGCCGAAACCCTGTCGCGAACCCTTTCCGACCATTTCGGGCGCACCATTCGCTGCACGTTCAGCGTCGAGAGTGACGACACCGAGCAGAAGCCCGATCTCTTCGATCTCTCGGCCGCCCTTGTGGAATCCTCCGAACTGACCGACAACGTCACCACGACCAGCGGCGCCGAGCGCGGCAACTCCCACGGCCGCGTCTATTTAAATCCGGACTACTGCTTCAGGAATTTCGTCATCGGTTCCGGTTCCAAACTCGCCACCGCGGCCTCGATCGCCGTCAGCCAGAAACCCGGCGCCAGTTACAATCCCCTGTTCATCTACGGCGGCGTGGGTCTGGGCAAAACGCATCTGATGCATGCCATCGGCAACGCGGTGATAGACATCCATCCCGCCAAAAAGGTGTGCTATGTGACGGCCGAGCAGTTCATGAACGATCTGATCTGGTCCATCCAGCGCAACCGCACCTACGAGTTCAAGAGCGAGTACCGAAACGTGGACGTGCTGCTCGTGGACGACGTGGCTTTCCTGGCCGGCAAGGAGTCCACGCAGGAAGAGTTCTTCCACACCTTCAACGCGCTCTACCACGACAACAAGCAGATCGTGTTGACGTCGGATCGGCCCCCGAAGGAGATCTCCACGCTGGAGGAGCGGCTGCGGTCGCGTTTCGAGTGGGGTCTGATCGCTGACATCCAGACACCGGACCTGGAAACGCGCATCGCGATCCTTAAGAAGAAGGTCGAAACCAACAACATCTACATATCCGACGATGTGATCCAGTACATCGCGGACAACGTCACCAACAACATCCGTAATCTCGAGGGGGCGCTGATAAAACTCTTGGCGTTTGCAAGTCTAACTGGCAGCGAGATCAACTTGGATATGGCCTCAGAGGTACTCTCCTCCGTTATCCGTGCTGTTCCCGCCAGAGCGGCGACGATCGCCGACGCAATGAAGGTGGTGTGCGAACACTATCGCGTCACGGTCGATCAGCTCAAGTCCAAAAGGCGCACCCAGGACCTCGCTCTGGCGCGCCAGGTAGCCATGTATATCGCCAGGGAAGTCGTCGGCGCCACCCTCACCCAGATCGGTCGCGCCTTCGGCGACCGTGATCACACGACCGTCATGCACGCCTGCAAGAAGATCAAGAAGATGAGCGCTGAAGACCCGCGCTTCAGGGGTGTTCTCAAGGATCTGACGATTGGTCTTTGACCGCGGAATTCGAGTCTTTTTGATGTGGACAACATGGTGTATGACGGGTGCATGAAAAGGGGAAGATGAGTGGGCCGGTGGATAGCTTGGAAGTCATCCACTTTTAATGCGGAAACGGTACACATCGATCATGTGCCCGTACTCCCGGAAACAAGCGTAATATCTTACGATAAAGGGAGATATCCACACAGTCCACAGGCCCTACTAACACGTCTTCCTTTTTAATGAATACTTGATGGAAGACAGGCGAGTCCGTATCATTGGCATCCTTTGAAACACGGGTGGAATACTCTGCCCGAACTCTTGACCGGAGGACCGCTCTTGAAGTTCACGATCCAGCAGGCGGATCTACAAAAAGCCCTGGGCCTTGTCGCTAGCGTCGTGCCCGGCAAGACCACCATGCCGATCCTGACCTGCGTGTTGATTGAAGCCGAAGACAACCGTTTGACGGTCTCGGCGACGAATCTGGACATGTCGGTCACAACCAGCACGGAAGCCGTGAGCGTCAATGAAGCGGGTCGCATTGCCGTACCGGCCGTCAAGTTCGTCTCGTTCGTGCGCAGCCTCAGCGGCGGCGAAGTCGAGGTGAAAGAGAAAAAAGGGCGCGTGAGCATAACGAGCGGAAAAGCCAGTCTCAGCGAATCCAGCATGAACGCCGAGGAGTTCCCCGCCTTGCCCGAGCTGGCTGAAGGGGAGGGTTTCGAGGTCGAAACCAAAGACCTGACGCGCATGATCAAATCGACCGCCTATGCGGTGTCCCGCGACGAAACGCGTCCCGCCCTGATGGGTATCCTCTGGGAACTCAAACCCACGTCGCTGACCATGGTCGCGACCGACGCGCACCGCCTGGCCCGCATCGATCACAAGTCGGATTGGGGCGTTAAGGATATTTCTACCCTGATCACCGACACGCAGGGCT